>CAVOCR010000023.1:0-10949 GCA_963694245.1 Myxococcota bacterium | reverse complement strand
GCGGCGTTTTTCTCCTGCTCCGCACGCCGAGCAATCACCCGCGCACTGGACAGCTCCAGGTGAAGCCTGTTCAGCTTCTTCGTCTCCCCGACATTCTCGGAGAGATTCGCCAACTCCACCTTCAACGCGTCTCGTTTCACCAGCACGGAGTCGAGCTTCTTCTTCTCGGCTCTCAATGCCTCCACGCGCTCCTGCTCTTCGACGCGACGATTCTCAGCTTCGCGACGGGCGAGCTCGATCTTCTGGCGAAGAGTCTCCTCTTCACGACGCGCATTCTCCGCCTGATTCTTGAGGGTCTCCTCCTGAAGACGCGCCAGCTTCAGCTGCTGAAGAAGGGTCTTCTCCCGCTCAAGCGCATCCTTCACCTGGGAGCGTTCCTGAATCTCTCCCGTGCTCGCGACCGCGTCCGCAGAGCGACGGCCTGCCGAATCAATGACGATGCGAACATCATTTCCGACGCTGACGACGTTGTAGAGATTGTCCCGATCCAACACGACGATGACGCGACCCACCTGAGTCCCCTGACGTGCGAACTGCAAGGTTCCGATATGAGCGATGACGCCATTGTCGATTTCCAACGTGCCGTCCACGGCGTTCATGTCGGCATTGGCCATGTCGATGAACACGCGTACGGGATCGTTGAGCTTGAACGCCGTGAAAGTGGGCGATTCAGTGCCGTGTATCGTGATCTCGGTCGCCGTGTCCGTCTCCGCCACCTCAATGGCTTGAACCACATTGACTGGAGAGGGCTGTGCCGAGGGCGCAGCGGACAGAGTCCCCACTGCAAGCAACTGCAGACCAACAACACCGAGCAGGGTTTTCAAGGAAGCTCGCATCAATTCATTCCTCCGTGGCCGTCCTGTTCGCACCGGGGACGACACGCTCGGAAAACTCATCATTCCGCGTCACGGATCCGCACGCGGGAACAGTCATCAAATGACGGTTGTCCTTCATCGATTCATCCTCAGCCCCCTTGGGGACCGGGTCAAAAAAATGGTTGGAGTTTTCGTGGTTTGGGCGCTCGAAGCGGCCCCTGGATCCCCCTGTCATCCGACTCCCGGCGACAGAGACCCCCGAACCGGGTGGAACTCAGGGCTTCAAAGGCAACGCAGTCAACGGACGAGCGGCAAACTCCGAAGGGGCTGGCGCCGCCATTTCCGCCGCACTGTCGAGGATCAGTGGACGAATGTTGATCTCACTGGGAACCTCCTCGTTCGGCTCCGCAATGATGATCGAATACTGCGTGATCGTCTGAACCACCCCATTCTTGTTGCCAAACGGGGTGTCCCGGGCGACGACCCAGGGAACTCCCACGGGATCCACCACCACTGCCTTGGACTCAGAAGTCCCACTCATCACCATCACGAGGGTGAAGTCCTCGACTGGAAAGCGTTGAAGGGGTGTGACAACCACCGCCACTTCGCCATCACCCTCCATCGCTTCGGGCTGGCTCACGGGGATCTCCGGCAATTCAACAAAGCGCGTCAGGTTGTTCCGAAACGGATCCGATTTCTGAAGATCCGCGGCGCCCGTGAACTTCTCCACGAAAGGGGAAATGCGATCCCAGGACTCGCTCGGAACAATGACCGTGTCTATGGATACCTGGGCGGATCCCTGCGCCTTCAACGCAGCTTCTCGCGCAAGCGTCGCTGGGTTCCGTTTCGGACCCGCTGGATACGCGGGTTTGTCGGATTCGTCATCCCCACAACCGACAAAGAACAGGGCCAGAAGACCCATGGCGAGAATTCGCATCATCTCGACCCTCCTAATGCCGCTGCTTGGTGTTGAGAGGAGCCATCTTTCCGGTGTAGCTGAAAGCATACACCGTGAACGAGGCATCCACGAACGCACGGGCGTTCTTCTCTTCAATTTCCAGAACCTTCATGTACCGCTTCTGCTCCGGAGTCGTCGCCGTCGTGGTTCGTTCGTCCTTGCCGTACCGACCTTTCTTGATCCCAGCCAGGTTGTCGTACTCAGCGGAACCCGGGGACAGGCGTACGACTGTGATGTTGTGAATGTTCACGGTCCGCTTGCTGGGCGCCGCAAGAATCCGAAAGAAATCAATCAGGCGTGGGAACGTGCCGAGAGCGCGGACCTCGATCGGAATCTTCTTGTAGAAATCTGCATGTTCGGTCTCCCCGATCTCAAACCGCTGAATCACGAGGTCCGAGGCATCCGCATCCGCCTTGATGCTCTCAATGAACGAGGGAAGCTCGGCATCACTCGGCAGCATGCGCCGATTCTGCTCAATCTTCTGCTCCTCCGTCTCTTCTTCGGCCTCCAGCTTCTCCAGCATTCCCTCCTGCTTGAACTCCGCGAGCTTGTTGTACTCCTGAGCGAGGGTGTTGTACTTGCCGGTCGCTGAGTTGATGGACTCCTCCGTCGGAGCAATGCTCACGAAGTAGAAGCCTCCAGCGAGAAGAAGCATGAACACCAGGATGATGACCACCTGCTGCTGCACTGGGATGTCGGAGATCTTGTCCATGCCCTACATTCCCCTCGCACCGCTCGCGGCCGCTGCCTCTGCCGCGGCCCTCTTCCGCGCCTCGACCTCCGTCTTCAGCGTCGGAACACCCTGCGTATCGTAGTTCAGCTTGCACTCGAGGTTGAACTCCACGTAGCGCATGTCGAGCCCATCGTTTCGTTTGATCTCCTGCGTATCGGGACGAATGTCATAGAAGAAGATCGACGAATCCAGACGCCGATAGAACTCCGTCACATCTTCGTGCGCGATCGCATGCCCCACGATCTCCACTTCCTTGTCCTTCTCCTCGAAGTTCGTGATCCAGAGACGACTCGGTTCCCAGGAAACATCCCATTCGTTGAGCTCCTGACTCTGCAGCTCTTCCGAATTGAAGACGTTGTCCTCGCGGGGAGTGAGGAGATAACTCAGATACATCAACGCAAGAGAGGGTCCGACCTTGTCGTACTTCAACGCATCAAAGATGAAGTTCTGCTGTTCCAGCGTCTTCTTCGCCTCTTCCAGCTCACCGATGCGCTTCTTGATCTGATTGAGTTCCTTCACCTGAACTTCGAGATCGGCCACCTTGGCCTCTTCGACCATCAACGAGCGATCCAGCTGATCCTGCCACAGGAAGAGCCCAATCCCCTCCGCGATGAGCAACAACACGAGAAACACGACCAGCTGTCCACCAATGCGAAATTGCGGCCCCCGCCGCTTCGCCGGGAGCAGGTTGATCCGAATCATCGCGATCATGACTCTCCCACCCCGCGCAAACCAAGTCCCACTGCGACGGCTGCCATCGGCGCCATTCGTTGCAGAAGATCAAAGTCGAACTTCTTGGGATCCACCACGATGTTCTTGAACGGATTCACCAGTTCAACCGGCACTTCAAGGCGCCTCTCCAACGATCGAATCAACGCGGGGATCTGTGCCGACCCCCCGGAGAGATAGACTCGGGAGATCTCGGCATTCACCGTCGTCGCGGCAAAGAAGTCGATGCTTCGCTGAATCTCCGTGACCAGCGTCTCACTCACCCGCTCCGACAAGCGCTGGACTTCACGATAAATCGACGAGGAGCTGATCGTTCCCTCTCCCCCCGTCTTATAATGCTCTGCTTCCTCAAAGGAGACGCCGAGCTGCTTCTGAATCTCCTCCGTCAGCATGTGACCGCCCATCGAGATGTCGCGCGTGAACGTCGAAATTCCATTGGCGATGATGTTGATGTTGATGATCGCCGCCCCGATGTCGATCAACGCGATCACGTCGTTCGGAGGGAATCCATAGTTCAGTTCAAATCCGTTCTGGGTCGTAAACGCGTCCACATCCATGATGACGGGTTTCAAGCCCGCCTCCATCGCCACGGAGACGTAATCGTTGATGATGTCCTTCTTCGCCGCGACGAGAAGCACATCCATCTGTCCCTGACCCGCCTTGGGATTGAGAATTTCCACATCCACTTCCACATCCTTGATGTCGAAGGGAATGTACTGCTCCGCTTCCCATTGAATGGACTCGTTGAGTTCCTCTTGTGTCATCTCCGGAAGGCTGATCTTCTTGATGATGACCGAGTGACCGCTGATGGACAGCGCGCACTCCTTGTGTCGAATCCGGTGCACGCTCAGGAGCTCCCGAATCTTCTCGACGATGGCCGTGAAGTTGACGAGCGCTCCATCCACCACCGCGTCCGGTGGGAGAAGCGCCATGTCAAAGTTCTGCAGGACGACCCCGCGTGGAGTCTCTTTCAACTGAATGAGCTTGATGGATGAAGAGCCGATATCGAGACCCAGGGCATTTCGGAAGCTGGCCATGTGCGTGTCTCCCCCCGATGATTCTCAAGCCCCAGAACCCATCCCCATCACCCGCGGGGAGATTCCGAGCCCATTCGGCACCATTGCCCATTGAGCCGTGATCGTAGCACCTCGCCGAATCCTCCACCAAAAAACCGCATTGAGCCCATGCCACGAGACCTCGGAAGATCTTCCACATCGGGCCGCGTCCTGGCGCAGTCTCTCGTCTACGCGAGTTCCGGAAAGATAAGTCCGCGATCCAGAAGCGAAACCCCCAGAGCAAAGAGGATCTTTCGCTTCGTCGCAATTCGGCAGCTCAAGCCCGCCTCAATCCGATCGATGGTCACCGGACTGATCCCAGCCTGGCGCGCCAACTCCGCTCGCGACATCAAACGCGCTTCCCGTTCTCTTTTCACATGATTCGGCACGAGCAGATCCCCTCCGCCTCGTCTTAAAGAAACCCTTTGGTTTCAATGGGTTGTCGATCGGTGCAAAGGATGCCACAGACATTGTCGGTGTCAAAAAAATCATCCGGGTTTCGGAGAACTCGCGCTCTTGAAAGGGGAATGCAAGAATCCCTGCGGAGGCCGACATGACGCAACAGCACTACACCGATTCCCGGCAGGACCGCCGCACTCTTCCGATCTCCGAGGCCGTCGCCGAGGCATGGCTCCGTTGGGTTGCAGGTGCAGAGACCACCACCATCTGTCCCCTCTCCCGCAAGCCTGAATCATTGGCTCTCCCACGACTGACAGGTGTCGTCGAGGGAGAAGAAGAGCGCACGGTGTTCGGAGTCGTTCCGGGAGAACACGTCCACTGGCTTCTCAAACGAAAACGGGGATTCGCCCACACCGAGCGATATCTGCTGGAGCTGGCACTCGGACTGGAAACCGGAGGAGGGGGAAGTCCCATCATCGTGATCTGGGACCTCGACGAGGAACTCCCTCGTGAAAAGCTGCGCATGCTTCAGGAACGCACGAAGCTGACTCTTGTGCTCAAGGGTCCCGACTGCAAAGAGGAGGTGTTCAGCGAACTCGAGGCGCGGTTCGACGACGACCTGGAGACCCGGGACAACTCGTTTCTCGAATCCTGGAAAACGCTCAGAAGCTGGAAATCAACGCCTCTTCAATCCCCCTGATCAGGGAGAAAAGACAAACGAAACCTCCCGGCGGGTCAGCACCACATTCACCGTCGCCATGCCCGCGATCTCCTCTGCCGAGGTCGCCCGCGCCACACTGACCGAATAAGGCTGATTCGCGAGATGAATGAGCGCTTCGGCTGGAACCACACCCGACCCCAGGTCCTCATACACGCAGCGAATCTGAACACGTGAGCCGTCTTCACCGGGGAAGGTGTCGAGCTCCACCAGCACCTGGTCGCCCTCGGAAGGCTCCCACTCAAACTCCCAGTCACCGCTGCTCTCCAGCACCCAGCCAAGTCCTGGTGTCACCACTGGAAACGCAGGAGGAGCAGGAACGGAGAATGTCATCGCGGGAAACTGTCCTTCCTCGCCAGCGATTCCCACTTCCACCACCCCGGTGTCCGCGAAGATGCCCGTCAAGAGATCGCAGGTGCCTCCGGGACATTCCTCGTCACTCGTGCAGAGGGCTCCGGGAACATCGCCTTCCAGACACAGGGAGTCCGCGTCGTGATCATAGGCGACTCCCCCCTGGTCCTCCCCAAAATCAAAGGGCTGAAAGAGAACATCCCGTTCCAATCCATTCCCCTCGAGGAAAATGTTCCCCACGGAAACACCTGTCGGTTCAGACAGATCGTCCCCCGCTTCCACCAGACGCACGCTGCACTGTGCATCCGCCCCAACCTGCGAATCAAAGGGAGGGACGAGACTGTCGACCGCTGCAAACTCCGCATTGAGCACGATTCCCTGTTGACCCGAGCCCGCCTGTACAAACTCTCCGATCACGATCATCCCGGAATGAGGCGTCCGGGGAATGACCGGCTCCTCGGGCGGCTCATCGGCAGGCGTCGCACACCCTGCCCCCAGAAAGAATGCCAGGAGCACAACCGACGCAGGATGACGCGATCTTCCCAGGCATAGAAAGCCCAGGAGAAGTCCCCAGACCCCCGAAAACAGAGGAGCTGTTGCTCCCGACTGACAACCACTTCCCGAGGAGGAACTGCCAGGAGAGTCGCTCCCCGTGTCCTCTTCCGATCCGTCAACCCCATCGTCCGACGCCACCCTGGTGTTGCCTGTCCCCAGGCCCAGCGTGAGCACAAGACTTTCCCAGATCTCCTCACAGATTGGATTCATCATCTCGTCACTCCCGCAATTCATCGTTGGTTGAATGTCGGCGACCACGTCAATTGACGCGGACCAGGTGCGCCCACCGTCCAGGGAGCGTCCCACAAGAAAGCTCTCCAGCAAATAGGGATTCGCGCAGAGATGTAGAGCCCCCCCTGCGCGTGAAAGACCCGTCGGGCCGATTCCCTGAAGTCCTGTCTCCCACACCACTCCACCATCGGAAGAAACGATCACACCGTTTTCAAGCGCGAGGACAAGGTCTCCACTCGGAGCCCAGGCGGCGTCAATGAACGCGTCTCCCTCGCAACATGCGAGTGCGCCTTCCTGAAATTCGATGCGCGTCAGGGAGCCGGTGGAATCCAGCCTCCACACTCCCCCATCCACATCCTTCTTCCAATGAATCAGACACGACGGATCCATTGGAGAACAGTCGAGAATCAGAGGCTGGCCCCCTTCTGAGACGGTCGGACCTCCCGGATCCGAAGCCGTCCACTCTCCACTTTCCCGGGTGCGCACCCACATGCGCAGGAGTCCGGTCTCCCCATGGAAGCCCACGATCATGAGATCGTGGGGTCCCGTCTCCATCGAGGAGATCCCGGTAAAGAACCATTCCAGGGAACCAAGCCCCTGAGCGACCCAGGTCGCGCCTTCGTCCGTGCTGGTGAACACATCATTGAGTTCCCCGCCAGAAGAGGTCACGAGATGTACGGCCCCGTCCACGGTTCGCGTGATCCCGCGGATGAACCACCGTTGACCTGCAGGGAGAATCTCCGCCTGCGCGCACCCGTTGTCCGTGATTCGATGAAGACCCTGTGCATCTCCGAGCAGAAATCCTCCCGGAATCGGAAGAAAACCATCCGGGTCCTCCTCCGCACCATAGAGTTCATCGCAATGCAATCGAGGGATGGACGTGCTCTCCTGGAGCTCGATCACTCCAAAATTGGTCAACACCATCGCGCCACCCTCGGGCCTCTCATGCACTTCCAACGCGATCGGAAACCCCCCATGAGCAGCGGCTGAACCGGCCACGAGAAGACAGAGGAAATGAACACACGCGCTGATCTGTTTCTTCAAGAACACTCCCCGGGAGGAAACACATCGGAACCCGACCGCGAATCAGTCTAGAGAGAGGCCAAACAGGGGTCAACCAAGGCGCTGGAGCCTCCTTGACACCCACCCCGGACGCCTCTAGAATCCGCCTCCGCTGCCAGGTATCCGACATCAAAGGGAATTTCGATGAACATGGCCTCGCGTTTCACACGCAACCTCATTGCCTTGATCCTGCTCCTCTGCGTCGGGCTTGCGCCCGCATTGGGCATGGCTGAAGAACCCCTGATCTACTACACCCTGCGAAGGGTGCAGATGGGCAACGCCACCGTCGACATTCTGATGCCGGCGACCGTCGATGCCCCCGGTGGAGATGCCCGAAGTCGAATGACAGCGGCCTTCGAGCAGGTCCGCGCGCTCCGACCCGCGATCTATGGAGAGGTCTCCCTCAACATCAGCAGTGACTTCGCACAATCCGGACGGACGGACATCCAGGTCCCCAGCAGACTGCGCCCCGAAGAAATCCGGGTCCTGATCAGCGAGTTCTACTACACGCTGAGTTCCCACGGCGCGAAGGACATCCGATTCTCAGCACTGGGCAACCGACCTGTCTCGCAATCCCAGGTTCCGCATCCCGCCATGGTCGCGGTGATCGATGCCGTGAAAGCGCTCCCGCCCGCACGCGTGAACAACGTCCTCGTCCTTGTCGGGGATGGGGCAGTGAGCGCGGAGGGGTTCTACCGACGACTCGAGGAAAAGGACCCTGCCCTGACGGAAGGTCTCCTCACGCGTCTCCAAAGCACTGAAGCGGCCACCCGTCTGGCGGTGGTTCAGGCCATTCCGCGACTCGCGATCGGTGATCTTGTCGCTGTGGCACTCCCGCTCCTGAAGGACTCCGCCGCCAGCGTGCGCGAAGCCGCCATCCAGGTCCTCGATGGCCAGAAGGGGGATCCCCGCGTCCAGACAGCCATGGAAGCGCTCGTGAAGAACGACCCGGAGAGCCGGGTCAAATCGGCCGCTGTGAAGATGCTTCTCGCCGCAGGTCGAACCGAGTTCTCGCTCTATGCCGAATTCGACAAGCTGCGATCCAGCGATCCCAATGCAGTCCGCTCCGCGGTGAACAAGCTCGGCGCAAGTGGCGACCCCACGGCGGCAATGGCGCTGATTGACGTCCTCAATCACAACCTGATGGAGCTTCGGGAAGAGGCGTTTCAAGCACTCGTGAAGATTGGGCATGGCCCCTCGCTCGAAAAGGCGATGACCGACGCCATGCTCTCGGATGACATCCGAACCAAAATCGCCAAGGCGATGACCGGACAGGCGGATCCCGCGTTTGTCGTGAAGGGGCTCTCCTTCCTCGTGATCTCCGGACAACCTCATGAAGCGGTTCGGGCCGCAGAAGGACTGGGGAAGCTGAAGAACCCCGCGGGACTTCCCGCCCTGATCGAATCGCTCAACACGCCGAATGAGGAAGTCCGAGGCGCATCCATCCGAGCCCTGGGAACACTGGGAATGGCAGAAGCCCTCCCTCACCTCGCCCCCCTGACGTCCCCTGGCCCCCGGATCTCACCGGAAGATGCGCGGGCAGCAACAGACGCCTCCGTGCAGATCCTGGCCACGCTGACGGCGGATCAGGTCATCACCTTCGCCAATGACCCCTCGGAATCTGTCCGTCGCCTCGCCCTGATGGCGCTCCCCGGATTCGCCGCAGAAGGCCGCAATCGAAAGGTCGTCGACGTCCTCATGGCCAAGATGAATGACACCGGCGACATCCGGCGTGCGGCAGCCTACGCGCTCGCACGCATCGAAGACGAACGGGTCGCACAGGATCTTCTCCGCTACAAAACCGTCGCCGACAGCGCGGTACGTGCCGAAGTCGCTCGGGCCATGGGATGGAGCCAAATCGCCGAAGCCGCTGCGACAGCCATCGAGATGATGGGAGATACCAAGAGTGACGTGAAGCTGGCCGCTGCCGAGGCCATTGAGCGACGCAAGGACCACGGCGCGCTCGATGTGCTCCTCCAATATCGAAACTACGGGAAAATCGAAGTCAAGCGGGCGGTGATGAAAGCGATCCTCGCCGTGTCCCAGCCCACGGATGATGCGCGACTCCTCCCCGTGTACTCGGAATCGCTGTACGTCTTCGATGAGGACGTCAAGCTCACGGCCATCGCGGGTCTGCGAAACATTCGGGACCCTCTGGCCATCTCCAATCTGAGCGCCGTCATCCTCGACCCCAGCGACAAGGTTCAAGAGGCTGCCGTTCGGGCCCTCGGATTCAAGAAGGACCCCAATACCACGGAGTCCATCTCCACCTCCCTTCATGGCGCCGAGTCCAAGGTCGTCAAACATGCGGCACTGGACGCGATCATCGAATCCGGTCAGGACTTCAACCGCCAGCTCAATGAGTTCTGGAATACCGAAGCCGATCCCGAGTTGAAGACCCGCGCCGAGCAAATCATGAAGAAATAGGGTCTGCCACGAACGACCCGTCGGGAACCCCGTGCACTCGAATCCCATCTCCACTCCTCGCGCACGCTCCCGCGTACGAGAGGGTGTCATCGCATGTCTTCTTGCCGTGGGCACGCTCTCCCTTCTGTTCGCGACGCCGGACATCGGATTCTCCCGGGACGAGGGCTTCTACTTTCAATTCTCTGCGCAATATCAGGACTGGTTCGTCGAACTGGAAGACGGCCTTTCCCAGGGCTCGCTGAACGCGACGAGCCGCGATGCCGTGGAAAAGACCTGGCGCCACAACGCAGAACACCCTCCTCTCGCCAAGATCCTCTTTGGATTCTCCTGGCGTCATCTCGCTGAAAAGAGAAGGCCTGTGGATCAATGGCGGCAGAAGGAGGAGCAGGTCCTCTTTCGGGTTCATGATCTCTCCCGCGCAGATGGATTTCACATCGGCACGGAGATCGCGCTGCTGAAACCACTCCACACCGCATCTTCGAACCACGCCCAGGAGCGCATCCTCGCCCACGCTCGCATTGTCCGTTCCGACTCTGGGAGCGCGCAGGCGGTCATCGAAGGGTCCACCCCCCTGGACGAGGTGAACCGGATCTGTGGATCCGCGGGCGAGGAGAGCCCCCTCCGAATCACAGGATGCGAAGCCGTCACGATGAACGACCTGGGCGGCTTGAGCGAATCCACCGCCATGCGATTGCCCGCCATGATCCTCACAGGGCTTCTCGTCGCGACAATCCACCTCTTTGGTGTCGCGATTGGACTGCATTGGGGCGGACTCTTCGCAGCTCTGGCCTTCCTCTTCGCGCCCCGTCATTTCTTCCACGCACACCTCGCATGCTTTGATCTCGCCATCACCGCCTTCGTCTTCTGGACGGTCGCTGCCTTCTGGTTGTCCCTTCGCGGAAGTCGCAGATGGACG
>CAVOCR010000022.1:0-11001 GCA_963694245.1 Myxococcota bacterium | reverse complement strand
TGCGGGAGTGCGGGCACTATCACGAATCACCGGCCCTGGAGGCGTTCACAGCCATCATGGACTGCGAAGAGGCGCTTTGTGGCGAGTGCAATGCCTTCACCGCGTGGCCGCTGTGCAACATCGACTGCATGCAGACGGAATGCCGGGATCTGCATGAGGCATGTTTCATCAGTGGAGAAGGCCTCACATGCCCCGAGGTCAAAGAGTGCGGGTCCGCGTGTGGTGCGGACGATGTTCCCTGTGCGAGCTTTTGCCTCGTCGCGGGCACCAGGAATGCGCAGGAGGCCTATTTGAAGGTGGCCACCTGTGTCCATGAACACTGCGGATTTGCGGGGGACGTGACGTGCCGTGCGGAGGTCACGCAAGCACGTGGGGCGTGTTACGAGGATGTTCTGGGCTGCCTCGACAATTGAAGGCGCCAGTGGCGGGCGGATCAGTCTGAGGACGGGTGCTCCACTGGTGTGGCCGCCAGGAATTTCCACGTGAGCGTGGCCGCCACCATCGTCAATGCGAGGATCAAGCCGATCCACAGCCCCGGGGGCCCCATTCCCTTTTCGAAGGCGAGCCATCCTCCGAGAGGAATGCCCACGCACCAGAACGCGAAGCTGTTGATCAGCAGGGGAAGGCGAGTGTTTCCGACCCCCCGGAGACATCCTGCGGCGACGACTTGCAGCCCGTCCGAGATCTGGAAGACCCCCGCCAATTGAATCAAGGTGACTGCCGATGCGATGAGGGCGGCGTCCTGCGTGAAGGGCGATGCGAGGTACGCCGGAAACGCGAGGAACGCCAGCGCACCAAGGGTCATGAAAGAGGCCCCCATCGCGAGGGCAATCCGGCCGGCGATGCCAGCGCCTCTTTCATCTCCCGCTCCCATGCACTGGGCGACTCGAACTGAGGCGGCCGTGCTGATGCCGAGCGGCACCATGAAGGTCGCGGACACCAGAGTCATCGCGATCTGGTGGGGCGCGAGCGCGGATTCACCCATCCAGCCCGCGAGAATGGTGAGAAACGAGAAGCCAGCCATCTCCACCGTGACATGCAGGCCCATGGGCACGCCGAGGGTCAAAAGGGCGCGGAGACGGTCACGACTGATCCCGTGAAATCGAGTGTTGTATCGCTCCCTGTATTTGCGTTGATGGGTCAAGAGCGTTCCCACGAGAAGGAGGACAAGCATGCTGATCGAGGACGCCACGCCCGCGCCCGCGACACCCATCGCCGGGGCACCCAGATGCCCGTGGATGAGGACCCAGTCCGCGAAGCCATTGGCCACGTTCGCGATGAGGGAGGCGATCAGAACCGATCGGGTATCCCCGAGACCGGACAGAAACCCGCGCTGGGCGGTAAAAGCGAGAGTGGAAAACACAGCAGCGGAACGCCCCAGCAGATAGGCGCCCGTCTCGCGTGTGACGTCCGGGGTCTGACCCAGGAGATCCGCGATCCAGGTGGCGTCGAGAAAGACAAAGGTAAGGGGCACGCCGGTGATCAGGGCGAACCAGTATCCCTGCCATAGATCGACTCCGCTCTTTCGGTCGTGTTGAGCGCCCGTGTTGTGGCCCACGATGGCATCCAGCGCCATCAACACGCCTGCGAAAAGGAACACGATGGGCATGAAGATGGCGTTTCCAACACCCACGGAACCGATGGCCACCTCGCCAAGGCTCCCCACCATGATCATGTCCACGAGCCCCATCGTGAACACGGCGACTTGAGTCCCCACCACTGGCAGTGCGAGACGCCAGGTACGGGAGAATTCAGATCGGTATTCGTTCCTCATCCGAGCATGGTCAGGCAAGGCGACGCCCCCGGCAAGGCGAAAAACTGACGTCCCGTGCTGGACCGGGGGCGCGACTTCTGGCAGATCAGTCGGCATGGCAGACATCATCATGAATGCGGTTCGACTGGGTAAGAGACTTCCGAACGGGCGAGAGCTCTTCAAGGACATCTCCATCAGTTTCTTCAACGGCGCCAAAATTGGCGTTGTCGGTGTCAACGGATCCGGAAAGTCCACGCTGATGCGCATGATCGCAGGACAGGACGAGGATTATCAGGGAACCCTTCATCTCGATGAGGCGGTCTCCGTGGGATACCTGCCCCAGGAGCCCGTGCTGGACGACTCCCTCACCGTTCGGGGCAACGTCGAGCTTGGAATGGGCGAGGGCAAGGCATTGATGGAGCGCTTTGAAGCGCTGAACATGCAGCTCTGCGAGCCCCTTGAAGACGACGTGATGCAGAAAGTGCTCGATGAGCTGTCGCAGGTGCAGGATCGCATAGACGCGACCGATGCGTGGGATCTCGATTCCCACCTTGAGTTGGCCATGGAGGCGCTCCGTTGCCCGCCCGGGGATTCGGCCACCGCACACCTTTCCGGCGGTGAGAAACGCCGGGTGGCATTGACGCGCATCCTTCTGGAGAAGCCGCAGATTCTCCTTCTCGATGAGCCCACGAACCATCTGGATGCCGAGAGCGTCGCCTGGCTGGAGCGGCATCTCCGCGATTATGCGGGGACGGTGCTCATCATCACCCATGATCGCTACTTCCTCGACAATGTGACGAAGTGGGTGCTCGAACTGGATCGCGGCAAGGGCATCCCCTGGGAGGGCTCCTACTCCAGCTGGCTGGGGCAGAAGGCCAACCTGCTCGCGATGGAGGAGAAGACCGAGTCAAAGCGCCAGCGAGCGCTGAAGAATGAGCTCGAATGGGCGCAGTCGAGTGCCAAGGCGCGACAGGCCAAGGGCAAGGCGCGTCTTCAGCGCTACGATGAACTCGTCGCGGCCGAGCAGGACCAGCAAGAGGCGCCGTCGACCATTCGAATTGCTCCGGGGCCGCGCCTCGGGGAGAAGGTCGTGGTGGCCCACGAACTCCGGAAGGGATTTGACGAAAAGCTTCTCTTTGATGGGCTCGAATTCAATCTTCCGCGGGCGGGAATCGTCGGTGTGGTCGGGGCGAACGGGGCTGGGAAATCCACTCTCCTCCGAATGATATCAGGGCATGAAACGCCCGATTCGGGGACCCTTGAACTCGGGGACACGGTCGAACTGTGTCACGCCACCCAGGAGCGCGCGCAGCTGGATGATGAGAAGACCATCTACGAGGAGATCAGCCAGGGCCGGGAATCCATCCCGATCGGGCCTCGGGAGGTCAATGCAAGAGCGTACTGCGGGTTCTTCAATTTCAAGGGCGCCGATCAGCAGAAGCAGGTGGGGAATCTCTCGGGTGGAGAGCGCAATCGCGTATTGCTGGCGAAGCTCCTCGTGGAGGGCGGAAATGTCGTCATGCTCGATGAGCCCACCAACGATCTTGATGTGGAGACGCTGCGGGCGTTGGAAGCGGCAATTCTCGACTTCTCAGGGTGTGCGGTGGTGGTGACCCACGATCGGTGGTTCCTGGATCGCATTGCGACCCATATTCTCGCCTTTGAGGGGAACAGTGAGGTCGTCTGGTTTGAAGGGAACTGGCAGGCCTATGAGGACGATCTGCGCCGCCGGAAAGGAGATGCTGCCGATCGGCCAACGCGTCTCCAGTACCGGTCGCTCACGCGCTGACGTTCCTCTCCCGGATCCGATGGGGCCCGATCTCGGTGATTCCGAGGTAGAGGCTCAAGCCCACACACGCAATCCAGAATTCTGTCGCGTAGAGTCGCCGGGTCACCATCTTTTCATGGGGCATGGTCAGCGCTGCGTCGAAGAGGGGCCCCGTCGTCTCGGGAGCAAACACGACGAACACCATCCACGCGGCGTACGCCATCTGGATGGCGAGATTCGCGATGATGATCCAATGAAGTGATGTCAGCGCAGTCCGTTTCCAATTCATGTGCACCTTCCGTTCGAGGAGTCTACTCCAGCGGCGAGGCGAATCCCACTGGCGAGGGTGGCAGTCCGTGGGTGCGTTGGGCTAAGGTGTGCCGACGGAGGCTGATGTGACACGACTGGAAACCGACTTCACGCGATCGCTCGGGATTGAGATCCCGCTGATCTGTGGCGCCATGTATCCCTGCTCGAACCCCGAATTGATCGCCGCTGTCAGCGATACGGGCGGGATCGGGGTCATTCAGCCCATCTCCATGCAATACGTCCATGGCCGGCCGCTTCGCGAGGGCATCCGGTATCTCCGAGAGCTCACGGACAAGCCGCTCGGATTCAATGCGATTGTCGAGAAGTCGTCGAAAATCTACGAGGACAGGATGCGGGAGTGGATCGACATCTCTCTCGAGGAGGGGGTTCGCTTCTATGTGACAGCTCTTGGGAATCCGCGATGGGTGGTTGAGAAGGTGCACGCAGTCGGGGGCATCGTCTACCACGATGTCGTCAATCGAAAATGGGCGGAAAAGGCATTGGACGAGGGCGTGGATGGATTGATCTGCGTCAACAGTCGGGCAGGCGGACACGCCGGGGCGCAGACCCCGGAGACCCTGTTCGAGGAACTCGCGCCTCTCGGGGTTCCGCTCATCTGCGCTGGGGGGATTGGCGCCGAGTCCGAGTTCGTCCATGCGCTCGACCTTGGCTATGCCGGCGTCCAGATGGGGACCCGCTTCATCGCGACGGATGAATGCCGGGCCCACGCGGATTACAAGAACGCCATCGTCCAGGCGGTTGAGGACGACATCGTGCTGACTGAGCGCATTTCGGGAGTGCCCGTGGCGGTGATCAACACGCCCTACATCGAGAAGACGGGGACCGAGGCCGGCTGGTTCATGAAACGCATGCTGCGACACCGGAAGATGAAGCATTACGCACGCTTGTTCTACAGTCTCAAGTCATTGTGGCAGCTCAAGAAGGCCTCGCTTCAAGGCATGGATTACAAGGATTTCTTTCAGGCAGGCCGGAGTGTATCCGGCATTGACAAGGTCGAGTCCGCCCGCGATGTCGTGGCGCGATTTGGGGAGGCCGCACGAAAATGAGGGCGACACGCGCGATCCTGATGACAGGGGCATGGCTTGGTCTGGCGATTCTAGCGATGGGATGCACCACCGACCCAGAGCCCACCGGACCGAATCTCGCATGGGAATCACTGGCCGAGGGCTACGAGCCTGGAGCGCTGCTGAGCATCTGGAGCAATGGACCCGACAATGTCTGGGTGGTCGGGGGCGAACCCGGACACGCAGTGGTCCTCGCGTATGATGGCGCCCAGTGGGACGAGGTGGATGCCGGAGTCGAGCACGGCCTCCGCTGGATCCACGGGTTTGATTCTGGCGAAGTCTTCGTGGCGGGGGATGCGGGTACGATTTCGCGGTGCATCGATACCGTGTGTACGCCCATGGACACGGGAGATGTGGACGGCGCGACATTCTGGGGGATCTGGGGGAGCGCGCCGGACGATGTCTACGCGGTGGGTGGCCCTTATTTTCAAGCGGCTTCGGGCGTGTGCGCCCATGAGGTCATCGCAGAGTGTGAAGAGGAGCCGTCCGAAGCGCCTTCCGAGGACCCCTCCAGCTGTCACGCCGCCGCTGCATGCGACGATGGAGATCCCTGCACCACCGATCTATGCGACGGAGGAGTACCTTTTGAAAAGGACATCGTGGTTCATTTTGATGGGACAAGCTGGACCCGCATGACGCTGCCGGACCAGGAAGGCCCCTCAAGCGGTCAACTCTACAAGGTGTGGGGCTCGAGCGCAGATGATGTGTTCATCGTCGGTTCAGAAGGCCGCACGCTTCATGGCGGGGGAGGGACCTGGGAATGGGTGGATGCAGGCGTGGGATCATTGCCGTTGTGGACGGTCGCCGGATTCGGTCCCGATCGGGTCTACGCCGTCGGAGGCCTCTTCAACAATGCGACGCTCATTCGCTGGGATGGAAATCAATGGGAGAATGTTCCCCTGGCCGAAGAGCAGCCCTCCATGCTGCAAGGTCTCTGGATCAACTCCCTGGGGACCGTCCACGTCGCAGGCCCCGAGGGATATACCGCGGCGCTTCCGGAGGACGGGGAGTGGGTGCTTGGGGCGCCCATCACGACGCTCCAGTACCACGCCATCACGGGCGATGGGGCGGGAGGGCTCTATGTCGCAGGCGGGGATATCGGCGGCGCGAAGGAGCACCATGTCGGCGTCCTCTCGACGACGGCCCCGAACGTCCCGCAGGTTCCCTGAATGAGCATGATGTACGAGGCCCTTTTGGACGGGTTGGAGGTCGCGCGAGTGCTCGCCGACTCCCGGTTGATTCAGACCTTCGTCCTTCTCGCCGTCTTTCTGGTGGGGCGGGCCGGCGTGATGCGCCTCGTTCGACGCGGTGTCGAGGACGTCAAACGCCATTATTATTGGAACAGCGTCACCAGCTACGCCATTGGGAGCATCGTCGCCCTCGCGATTGGGGGCGTCTGGATCGACGGGTTCTCGGAGATCGGGACATTCCTTGGCTTGTTCTCGGCAGGACTCGCCATCGCGTTGCAAGGTCCACTCAGCAATTTCGCGGGGTGGCTGATCATCGTGGGTCGGCGCCCCTTCGTCGTCGGGGATCGCATCGAGTTCGGGGGGCATATCGGAGATGTGATCGACATCGAACTCTTTCAGACGCACGTGCTGGAGTGCGGAAACTGGGTGCACTCGGAGCAGTCCAACGGGCGCATGGTGGCGATTCCCAACAGCATGGTGCTTTCCGGTTCAGTGGGTAATTTTACCGCAGGATTCGACCATGTGTGGGATGAAATCCCCGTCACGATGACGTTCGAGAGCGACTGGGAGGCGGCCAAGAAGATCCTGACCGACATCTGCGATGAACACGCCAAGCCCTGGAGCGCGGGCGCTGAAGAGGCGGTCAAGCAGGCCTCCGGTCGAAAGTTGATTTTCTATCGAAACTTCACGCCGATCGTCTACACGGACATCGCGGATTCAGGGATCGTGTTGACCCTGCGCTACATGACTCCCACCCGGAGCCGGCGAAGCGCGAAACAGACGCTGTGTGAGGCGATCCTGAGGGCCTTCTCCACGCGGGACGACCTGGACCTTGCCTATCCCACCACCCGGTTCTACGACAATCGGCAGGAAGGGAAGGGCGCGCCCCGCTGAGGTGGACTCCCTCAGCGGCTCCAGAAGCTCCGGCTGAAAAGCGCCAGAACCGTATAGATTTCGAGCCTGCCAAGGAGCATGCAGAGGCTGAGGACCCATTTGGCTTCGCTCGGCATCCATCCGAACGACTGCGTCGGGCCCACACCCGAGAGCGCGGGGCCGATGTTGGCGAGCGTCGCGACAACGGAGGTCGCGGCGGTCGTCAAGTCGTCGACAAAGCACGTCATGGCGAGAGTGGCGACGGCGAAGATCGTGAGAAAGAGGAGCGCAAATCCGACGGCATGGGAGGCGACGTCCTCGTCCACGGTCTGGCGGTTCATCTTCAAGGGCGCGACGAGATGGGGACGGAAGGATTTCCGAACGTTTCGGACGAGGACCTTCCAGATCAGGATGATCCGATAGAGCTTCAAGCCCCCGGAAGTGGATCCCGCGCAGGCGCCCCCAAACATCAGGAGCACGAGAAGAAATCGGGCAGCGTGGGGCCAGACGTCGAAATCAGCGGTGCCAAATCCCGTCCCTGTCACGATCGCGAGGGTCTGAAACAGCGCAGTTCGAATGGCGCCCTCCGCACTGTCGAAGCGCGCGTCCTCCGCCACAAGGTGTGCCTCGAACGCACGGGGCGCCATGGGCTCGACCTGCCATGAACCGGCGCCGGTCTCGGGGGCCGAGACTCCCTGGAGTGCCATGCCCGCCGCGAGGACGCCGGCGGCGACCACCACCAACGCAAAAAAGACATGGAATTCCCTGTTCTTCAAATAGCCATTGAGGTCTCGGAAGAAGAGCAGGCGATAATGAAGCAGGAAGTTCGTGCCCGCGAGGAACATGAACACAATCACGATCCACTCGATGGTGGGACTCTGATACGCGCCGATGGAGCCATTGCGGGTGGAAAATCCCCCGGTGGCAATGGTCGCGAACGCATGATTCAAGGCGTCGAAGGCGTCCATCCCCGCGAGGGCGAGCAGGCCCGCTTCTGCGGCGGTGAGAACCGCATACACGCCCCAGAGGATCTTGGCGGTCTCTGCGAGGCGCGGCCGCAACCTCTCCGTTGCAGGCCCGGGCACCTCGCCGCGGAACATCTGATAACCGCCTACGCCGATGGCGGGGAACACCGCGAGAGCGAGGGTGATGATCCCCATGCCGCCGAGCCAATGGGTCAGGCTGCGCCAGAGGAGCAGGGGCCGAGGGAGCGCTTCGATGTCAAAGAGGATCGTCGATCCCGTGGTCGTGAATCCGCTCATGATCTCGAAGAACGCATCCGTGAACGCGGCGAAGGGCTCTGCGCCCCGGGCTCCGCCTTCGGGATGAAGGAACCACACCAGGAGGGGGATGGACCCGAGGAGGGCGAGGAGCAACCAGCCAAAGGTCACGATCGCGAACCCTTCGCGGATCCCGGGGTCGAGGTCCTCCTCAGAGCCTTGGTTGGCGAGGACTCGCCCCAGTATCAAACAGACCACAGCGGTCGCCGCGAAGGCGATCACCTCGAAATGCAGGAAGGGATCCACGCCGCGATGGTCCCACATGGCCAGGATCGTGGGGACCAGCAGCATCAGACCCGTGATGCTGGTGAGGCGGCCCAGAGCGTAGGCGACGGTGCGGTGGTCCACGTCAGCGCCCCTCGAACATCGAGCGCAGCCGCTCCACCCGCACCGGGTGAGTCACGAGGATCACCTCGTCGTCCACCATGATTCGGGTCGATTTTGTGGGGATGAAGCAGTTCCCATTCCTGCGGATGGTGCCGATGATCGCGTCTCCCTGGAAAGGGGTCCACACCTCGGAGAGGGGCCCATTGAGCATGGCGCATCCCGCTTCAGCGACGAGTTCGAGGGACTCGAGGTCCATGTCTCGAAAATGCAGCTCAAACGCGCCGTGCCCGTGCGTGAGCATGTCCATGATCTCCTGGGTCACCGCCCGCCTGGGACTGATGACCTGATGGACCCCCAGTTGCCGGTAAAGCGGATTGTTTCCCGGCTCATGGCTGATGGCCATGACCTCGTCAACGCCATGGGAGCGCGCGAAGAGTGCGCTCATCACGTTCGCCGTGGTCTTCTGGCCGGCGCCGACGAAAAGGTCGGCACCGCTGAGATGGATCTCCTTGAGGACCGCCTGGTCCGTGGGGTCACCGGAAAAGACATCGACCCCGTCCAGAGTCTCCGCGGCCTGTCGAGCATGTTCGGGATCGGAATCAATCAAGACCACCTCGGGCACCCACGTGTTGAGGGAGGCTGCGAGGATGATGCCAAGCAGGCCGTCTCCTGCAACCACGGCCTTTTTGACGCTGTGATGCTCGAGGCCGAGGGTCCGGAGGTACCCGGGGAGGCTCGCCCGGGGGAAGACGGCGACGAGTTCGTCACCGGCCATTGGTTGCGCATCGCCACCGGGAATCCAGACGTCGTCACCCCGTTTGAGGGCGACCACCCGGAGGTCGACGGCGTCGGGGCGCTGGGCACCTTCTGCCAACGTCTCCCCGAGGATGGGCATGCCTTCTTGAAGCATATTCCGGCTGATCAGGATTTCGCCTTCGTGATAGCTGAAGACCTCCACCGCGTCGGGGATCCGCGCCAGCTGGCTGATGACTTGCGTGACCACGCGCTCCGGATCGATGACGTGACTGACACCGAGTTCCCATAGATTGACGTGGCTCGCGGCGCCGACGAACTCTCCCGACCGAATGCGCGCGATCCGGGTCTTGACGCCGTACTGCCGTGCGAGCCCACAAGCGAGGATGTTGACTTCATCGAGATTGGTGACGGCGAGGATCGTGTGGGCCCTCTGAATTCCGGCGGCCTCCAGCGCAAGGGGGCTGCTCCCGGATGCCGTGAGGACTTGAATGTCCGCGGCCTCCCGGAGCGCTTCAGCGCGCGCAGGATCGGGCTCCAGCACGGCGACGCTCTGTCCGTTTCGCTGCAATTGGATGGCGAGATTCTGACCGACACTGCCGGCGCCGACGATCACGATTTCCACAGGGCCTCCAGGGAATGCGCTGATAGTAGGACCAGGGCCAAAGGCCTGTAAAGCTGGCTCCGTGTCATTGGACCCGTTCCACGACCACACTGGGTCCCGGGAGAGCGGTCGTGACGATGCGAAGACCGCTCCGCGTGCACACCGTCAACGCAGCGTCGAGTGCGCTCTCAGTGTCGGCGAAGACGAGGATGGAGTCTCCACCCCCTGCGCCCGAGATGCGGGCCACAGGACCCGTTTCGCCGATCGCATCGCAGAGAGTGCGAAGGGGAGGGGGCGCGATTCCGAGATCCCAGCGGTCGTCGAAAGCAAGGAGCGCCTCCTGTGTTGCGCTCAGAGCGCGCAGGATGGTGGCCACATCCTGTGCGTCAAAGGCCTCGATCACTGCGTCCGTGGTTGTGAAGAGGGATGTCATCGCCTGCCTCCGCCTGCTCGAAGGAATCGCCGTTTCCCAGGCCCGTATCTGGTGGGTGGTGCTCGCAGAGAGGCCCGTGTGCACGAGCGCCGTGTGAAGGGACCCCGGCCAGGGGAGGGAGCGCGCCCGACCCTCCGCCGCATTCCAGGCCACCAGCCCCCCAGTCACAATCGTCGCGATGTCATATCCCGATCCCCGGCCACCCTGAGCGGAGGCATGCGCGGTCTTCGCGATGTCGTGGACCTCCGACTGAGGAGTGGAGTCTCCCGTCGCACCGGGCTGCGCGGCAGCGCAGGCGGCCACGATGGCCACCGTCGCAGACGCGGAGGTACCGACTCCCGTCTTGGGCCCCAGCGCGTCATGGGTCGTGATGGACGACGTCTTTACCGCGCACGGCGAGAACCCCCGTTTCTCCATCTCATGCACAGCCGCTGCGGCGAAACGGAAGGGGTCGCTCACGGGATGTGCTGGCGTCCAGGGCCCCTCATGCAGGGCCCGCTCAATGCGCCACGAGCTTGCACGAGACGCCTCGGCAACCACCCCGCCGGTGCACGCCACCGCAAGGGCCCAGTGGCCAGGAAGCAAAGCGCTGTACTCCCCCGCGATCATGCATTTTCCGCCAGCAC
>CAVOCR010000021.1:0-11125 GCA_963694245.1 Myxococcota bacterium | reverse complement strand
CGCCAAGCTCTTTCATCCCGACAAGATTGATCGTGAAGATCTGACGCCTGAGGAATTGGAGCGCGCCCGGGTCATCTTCGAGTTCATGACGGAGTCCTACAACATCCTGCAGGATGCCGGAAAGCGGGCTGCGTTGTCCCGAGGTTCCGGCGCGGAGGGCATTGGCAAGAAGCGCAGCTCGGTGGATGAGGCGCGGATCTTCTCTCACAAGGCGACGAAGATGCTGCGCATGCGGGATTGGGAGAAGGCGGAGATGTATCTCCGGCAGGCCATCAGTCGGGAGCCGGAAAATTGTGAATTCCTCTGCCAGATAGGCTGGGCCACGTTCAACAACATGGACCGGGTGGAGAGCGAACGCATCGAAGAGGCCAGGAACTTCTGGGTGAAGGCGTTGGAGAAGGACGACAAGAGCGTCGATGCCAACTACTACATGTCCCTCTATTTCAAGAGCACGGGGGACACCTTCAAACAGAGCAAGCACTTGAAGAAGGCGTTGGACTACAAGCCTGATTTTGTGGATGCCCAGCGGGAGCTTCGCTTGATTGAGATGCGTGCGAAGAAAAAAGGGGGCGGAGGACTGCTCGCGAAGCTCTTCCCCTCGCTCATGCGGAAATAGTGCTGCTGCTCCTTTTCCCATCGTGGAAAGCGTTTGACATGCCTCCTCATTTCTCCTAGCTTCCCGCATTCACCTCGGGGAGGACGTACGTCATGGCACGAGTAACGAACGAAGATTGTCTGGAGCGGATTGGCAACCGGTACATGCTGGCTCAGTTTGCATCCATCCGCGCTCGTCAGCTTCTGCAGGGTGCGACTCCGACCGTCGAGTCGAAGAACAAGGCTCTCGTGACAGCGCTTCGGGAAGTGGCTCGTCGTGGAATTGAGATCGACGCCGATGTCGAAGAGCTCCAGGGGCGCAGCCTCGTGAATGAAAAGTACGCCGACAGATCCCGCTGACGGGATGTTCGGGCCGCTTCTCGCGAGTGGGCCCCACGACCTTTCATGAAATTTGCGGAACCATGAATCTCGGGCCTCCTCCGTGGAGGTGCCGCTGTGAACTCAATGCCTCTCCAGAAATTCTATTGCGGAGTCGTCGGCGGCACGTGAATGTTCACGAATCCGTGGCGGGCCAGCTTGCGGGAGACTCGATCGTTTCCCGTGCGCATCCAGTTCTCGTAGAGTCGGACCAGATCCTCATCTCGTTCGAAGCGGCTGCGATCGCTGATCTCGTTGAGGACCTCGACAAGACTCCGGAAGCACCCCGACATCTCGTTGTAGAGTTCCCCGAACGCACCCCCCTGGGGCATCCGCGAGAAGTGCTGTGCCAGCTGACCGTATGCGGAACCACCCATCCCAATGTAGTAGTCCAGATCGACGACCTTGCGGTTCAGGTTCTCAGAGAAGAATCCGCTCATGAACAGCGAGACATCCCCGAGTTGCTTCAGGTGCAGGCTGCTTTTTCCCGGACTCGCGGCCTCCAATGCCTTTTTGAGCATGAGTGCCAGGGGCTCGTCCAACGCTGAATTCTCGGTTTCGAGTGCGTTGTGGCAATGGGAAAACTCATGGAGCAGATTGACCATGTAGTATTGGGCGTGACTGCTCACGTCCACCTGCAATACCTCCATCGCCGCGGTCACAAGCTCGTGGAAGAATTCTTCCACCGTCGCGGTTTCGACAATGGTGACGGGGGAAACAGATGTCTTCATCGGGTCTCCTCGCGCTGTGGGGAAAAAGCCTTCCCCTATCTAGGACAACGGCACTTTTCACCCCTGAGTTTAGTCCGACGTGTGAAACCACGGAAAAATTCAGGAAGGATTGCTCCGTAACCACGAAGAGGATTCCTCGCGGAAGGAAGGGGGGACAAGAGCGCAGGACAGTGATTGGAAGGCGTGGTATCGTGCTCGGGATGGACGCCGCAAAATTATTGAAGAAGATCCGAATTATTTTTTCCGCAGGGGCGATCTTGATGGCGATCTTGATGGCGATCGGGGTCGGATGTGTACGACATGTCGCCCCTGAAACGGGGCCTTTGGATCCTGTTGTGGCCTCCGCCCGCCTTCAATCCCAGGCCGCATCGATTTCTCAGCTGGCAGTCGATGCCCAGGTGGATGTGAACAAATTCGGAATCACCTGGGCCTCCCTGAACACGATCGTGCTGGTACGGCGTCCGGGAGACATGCGGCTGGAGCTGCTCTCGCCGACGGATGAGCTGCTCTCGATCCTGACCCTCGATGAGAAGGGCTTCGTGATGCATGAGCGGGGCTCGGATGTCTGCCATGTGGGTCTCCCATGCGCGATGGAGCAGGTTCGTCTCCTCCCGATTCCGATCGCCTCCGAGTCTCTGATTGATGTCCTTCTGGGGGGAGCCGGATTGAGTCCTGATTCGCGGTTTGGACCTGTGATCTGGGATGAACGGGAGGGCGAATACCAGGTGCGTGTGGAGGCGGAAAACGACGCGAGGACCCTTCACCTCGATCCCTGCAGCCATTCCCTCCGGTCCGTTCATTGGGAGTCGGAGGGGGGACGTGGCCCCGTCCTGCGCGTGAAGGGATGGCAGGCGGCCACCGGCGCACGGGTTCCCGCTCGGTTGGAGATCGAAATCCCTTCGGAGGGGGTGAGCCTGGATGTGACCTATCGGGTGGTCGATCGGGAAATGGAAATGGACGGACAGGCGTTTCGTTTCACCTGTCCCCGGGGGACGGAAGTGCGGACCCATCGATGTGCCCAGGGGGGAAGTGAATGAGTCGCGGTTTGTTCATCGTGTTGGAAGGGATAGACGGGTCCGGGACGACGACGCAATGCGCACGTCTCAAGGCGTGGATGGAGGCGCGAGGACGGCGTGTTCTCACGACGTTTGAGCCGACCAGCCGTGTTCTGGGCGCTCATGTCCGCGCTGGACTGCAGGGACAGCTGAAGGAGGCCATTGATCCGGCCACGATGGCTCTGCTCTTTGCGGCGGACCGGCTCGATCACATCACGCACGAAATCACGCCCGCGTTGGAATCCGGAGTCGACGTCCTCTGCGATCGGTATGTGGCGTCTTCGTTGGCGTATCAGACGGAGAGTCTGCCATTGGAATGGATCCGGCAGATCAATGAGCGGGCCCTCGTTCCGGACTGCACCTTGTTTCTCCGGGTGGATCCAGACGTGGCTTTGGAGCGCATCGGCGCACGGCAGGGCGAGCATCGCGACCTGTATGAAAATCGGGACATGCTCGTGGGAGTCGCATCGCGGTATGAGGCGCTCTTTGCCCGGGGGGATGTGAGCGCGACGATTCTGGATTCGGAGCAGGACATGGACACGGTGACACGAGAGCTGGAGGCTCTGGTGGAATCCCTGCTGGAACGGTAATTCAGGAGGCTTTGATGGGAGCCCAGCGGGCGAACTCCATCGTGTGTGTTGCGCGCCCCTGGGTCAGGCTGCGGAGAGCGGTCGCATAGCCAAACATCGCAGCCATCCTCACCTCGGCGCGGATGATCTGATCGCCGCTATGTCCATCGACTGTCTGGATTTCGCTTCGCCGTGCCTGCAGGTCTTGCAGCACTTCGCCGACCCATGCGTCCGGGACCACGACATCCACCGCCATCCAGGGCTCGGAGCGCCGTGTGTTCTGGGGCGTGATTGCGTCTCGCATGGCGCGCCATGTGGCGTTCTTGAGCATCAGCTCCCCATGTGTTCCGCGGGGACTCTGGACGGATTCCACGAGGACATGGGTGCCCATCAACACATGCCCGGAATGGGGATTGCTGAAGAGGGCTTCCCGAAGCCCGTGTTCCACGGCCTCCCGGTGAAGTGGGGAGAGGGTGTCGGGCAGAGACCAGGTGGGAATCGCGGCAGGGCCGGATTCCCGCTGGGGCTGGATCCGCACGCGTACTCGCGCTTCCCCCGCGCTGGGTTCGTTCACGAGCTGGAAGATCCCTTCGGTCGCGCGTTCCGCGACGATCTGTTCCTGGTAGGCGATCTCGGGTCGACTGCCTCTCACGTTGATCTTGAATTCACGGACCAGCCGGTCCAGCACGATCTCCAGGTGAAGCTCTCCCATGCCTTCGAGGAGAACGCGCCCCGTGGGGTCTTCTCCGATGCGAAGGGAGGGGTCTTCTGCCGCGATGTCCATGAGTGCTGCGCCCAGTGGTGCCAGATCTTCCGCCGTGCCCGGTTCCAATGCGACGGAAATGACCGGGTGGGGGAAGTCGATGCTTTCGAGGGCGATGGGGGCGGAAGGATCACAGAGGGTGTCCCCTGTCGTCAGCCCCGCAAGGTTGACGAGTGCGACGATTTCTCCCGATTCCATGTGGTGTATCCGAGTCGCGCTGCTGGCGTGTACCCGAGCCATCATCTCGACCTTCAATTCCTCCCCAGTTCGCGGGTTCAGGAGACGTCCTCCTTCCTTGAAGGTTCCTGAATAGACTCGGATGAACGAGAGCGGTCCCACCTGCGGGAGCCGCTGAGTCTTGAAGACCAGGGAAGCGAAGGGGGCGTCATCCGTTCGGGGGCGAAGGTTCTGGGGATCGCTCGAGTCGAGGACGTCTGGGAGGTCTCTGGGGGAGGGGAGGTGTTTCTCGATGGAATCCAGCAGCGGTTGGATGCCCTGGTTGGTGAGCGCGGAGCCACAGAGAACGGGGACGATGCCATGGGAGAGCGTGCCTTGTCGGATGGCCGCGTCCAGCATGTCGAGAGGCACGTCTTCGGTCTCGAGGTAGGTGTCCAGAATTTCGGGCGACCACTCAGAGACGCATTCAATGAGCGCTTCCCGGGCGACAGTCGTGGCGTCTCGCCATTCTTCGGGGATCGGGGAGCGCGTGGGAGGAGCGTCCCGATTTCGCACATCCCACCGGACGGCCTCCTGGCGCAGGAGGTCGATGACGCCCTCGAACTCCGCTTCGGCGCCCATCGGCAGTTGCAGGAGAAGGGGTCGCGCTCCGAGTCGCTCTCGCATCATGCGGAGGCAGCGTTCGAAATCGGCGCCGACGCGATCCATCTTGTTGATGAAGGCGAGCCGTGCGACACCGTGGCGATTCGCCTGTCTCCAGACCGTCTCGGACTGGGCCTCCACCCCGCCAACGGCGCAGAAAATCGCGATCGCTCCATCCAGAACTCGAAGACAGCGTTCCACCTCCACCGTGAAGTCGACATGCCCGGGCATGTCGATGATGTTGATCTGGGTGTCTCCCCAGGCGCACGCCGTCGCTGCGGAGGTGATGGTGATGCCGCGCTCCTGCTCCTGGGCCATCCAATCCATCTGTGCCGAGCCATCGTCCACCTGGCCAATGAAGCTGGACTGGCCCGTGTAGTAGAGGACGCGCTCGGTGGTGGTCGTTTTGCCCGCGTCGATATGGGCCATCATGCCGATGTTGCGCGTACGTTCAATCGGGTGGTGGCGTTCCATGGGGGCGAGTCCGCACGCAGGGATTGCGTGGACGAGGGGAGAGAAGAAGAGGAGGGGACGAGGCCCCCTCCTACCCGTTCCCGTGGTTAGGGAGAGACGATGATGACCTCGTCTTCGATGGTGCTCGTTCCCGGGAGATTCGAGCCGAATCCATCCGAGCAGAACAGATCGGACATGTACAAGGTCGCCGTGCCGTTTCCAGTCTTCGTGAACTTCACAATCACGAAGTCGGAGTCTCCCACGATGCTACCGGCTCCCTGCTGGTAGGCATTCGTGATGGCGGGCGAGGGGTAGAGGCTCGTATGGACGAGCGCGACTCCCACGAATCCCTGCTGGCTGATCTCCGCATTGCTGATGGGGTTCGTCGTGAGCGAGTGCCCTGATTCCAGGCTGCCACTGGTCGGAAGTTCGAATCCGTTGAAGTTCTTGAAGAACCCCTCGAATTGGAGCTCCGCAGGATTGAAGCTGAGATTGAACTGGGCGGCACCGGCCCAGGTGAGCGGGCTGTCCAGCATGGACTGGTTCGCGTGCGCCAGGTCCAACGTGCAGGTGACCTCACCGCTCCCGCCCCCGAAGACACAGACTGGCTTGTCCGCACAGGACTCCGCGATGTTTCCGCCCCCACACGAGCCGTTCCCCTGGCATGTCGAGGCCTCGGTGCAGGGATCCCCGTCATCGCAGGCCTGGTTCTCTGCGATTTGCGTGTAATCGCACCCGACTCCGGAGACGCATTGATTGTCCAGGGTACAGGGATTGCCGTCCACGCAGGGTTTCTGACCCTGGCCGATGCAGAGCCCCGCATTGCAGTTGTCGGAGAGCGTACAGGGGTCTCCGTCATCACAGGAGCCCACGATGTTGTTTGGCTGGCATCCGAGGGAGGCGTCGCAGACCCATGTCTGGCAGTCGGTGGAGTCCCCACACAAGGCCTCATTGGGGGTGTTCGAGCAGGTGCCGTTCGCCTCATCGCAGGCGTCCGTCGTGCACAGGATGGTGTCGTTGCAGGACAGGGCCGTTCCCTCACAGGCGCCGGAAGCGGTGCAGGCATCGTTCTCCGTGCAGAACTGCCCGTCATCACAGGTGGCTCCGGTCTGGGCTTCCAGGGAGCACGTTCCGTCCAGGTTGCAGACCCCTGCATTGCACGCGTCACTCCCACATTCCTCGTCGCTGTTGCAGCCCTCGACCTGACACGTGCTGCTGCAGCCGTCGCCGTCATCCGTGTTGCCGTCGTCGCAGGTCTCGCCACAGGAGCCATCGAGTGTCCCGTTTCCACAGGTCGGCTCGCCGGCAACGCAGGCATTGCCCACGCATTCGATGGGGCTGCAGGTGTCTCCACCACAATCCGCGGCCGTGGCACAGCAGCCCTCCGCTGCGTCGTTTACGCAGATCCCGGTCGCCGCGTCGCAGAAGTCCGTGGTGCACTCCACCTCGTCGTTGCAGTCCTGGAAGTCGTACGTGCATTCACCCGTCGCCGCGTCGCATTCGTCGAAGCTGCAGGGGTTCTCGTCGTCACAATCCTTCGCATCGCCCCCGACACAGATTCCCTCGACGCATTGGTCCTGATCGGTCGCACAGAGATCCCCATCTTCGCAGGGGCCTTCGAGGTTCTCGTAGGTGCAGTTGCCCTCTTCGTCGCAGGAATCGGTGGTGCAGGAGTTGTCGTCGTCGCAGGATGCTCCAGAAGTCACGCACTCCCCTGTGACGTCATCACAGGTTGCGGCGACGCAGGGATCGTCGGATGTGCAGACGACCGCCGTTCCGACACATGTGCCCTCCAGGCAGACATCCTCCGTCGTGCAGGGGCTGCTGTCGTCACAGTCGCCCTCTACAGGCGTGGCCGTGCATCCCTCTGCTCCGCATGCATTTTCCGTGCACGGATTGCCGTCATCGCAATCGGTCGGGGCGTTCACGCAGGCGCCGGTCTCCTCGTCACACGAGTCGTCGGTGCAGGGATCGTTGTCGTCGCATCCGGTGTTTTCCTGGGTGACGCAGTCTCCTGCGGCGCACGTCGAGGAGGCTCCGCATCCGCCCTCGGCGCAGACGTAGCCGTCGTCATGAACCCCGACGACACAGAGCTCGGAATCGCATTGGGCGAAGTCACATGCGCCCTGGCCCTCGATGAACTTGTCGCAGTCGTCGTTGTCCTTGCAGATGGGCTGCCCGTGGTTTTCTTCGCATCCGGCCGCATCAAAGTACGCGCACAGGCCGCCGTCACAGGCGTCCAGGGTGCAGTCGTCGTCGTCGTTGCAGTCGCTGACAGAGCTGCAACTGAGCCCCGAGAGGACCGTGACGGAAATCTCGTCACCTGAACCCAGTACGACACCCTCTTCATCGCGGAGCTCAGCGCTCACGGTGTGCGGTCCTTCAGACACGCCTTCGAAGGTGTAGCTGTCGTCTGTCGCTGTTCCCACCTCTGTGCCATCGAGGGAGCAGTGAATGGTGAGTCCATCACCGTTGGTCACCTCAAAAATGGCCTCAAACGAAGCGGAGACCTCCGCGGCATCGTTCGGAGACGTGAATCGAACGGAGGTCTCTTCTTCGCCTCCAGTGGTTCCCGTGGCCGGCTCTTCGGAACAGCCGTGGATGAGGATGGCGCTGAACAATGCAGCGAGGACAATGGCGTGACGTGACGGTCGCATGGGACGTCTCCTCTGAGCGAAGCGGGAACGGTTCGAGTGATTCAAGTCGAGAGTCTAGAGGAGTGATGCCGATTTCGTCCACTCTTTGTGACATTCCGGAGGGGCCGTTCCGGTGGTGTTCCTTTGTGGACGTCGATCCGGGGGGAGATCACGTGCGGTTCGAGACCAGGCGGGAGATCGCCTGGAGGGCGTTCCTGCTGTGCGCTGTCATCCGCAGGAAATGGGTGAATCGACTGTCGATTTGTCCGTCCATGCCGATCACGAAGGTCACTCTTCGGGTCCCGGTGAGCGCCGCCTGGGTACCGAATCCGTCCCGAAGCGACCCGTCGGGATCGACAAGGACCGGAAAGGGCAGGGATTCGGCGGCGCAGAACTGGGCGGCGACATCCGCTGTGTCCTTGGCAGAGATCCCGATCACATGGCCCCCGAGTTCGTGAATTTCATCAAACACTCCGCGGAACCCGCGACTCTGGAGCGTTCAGCCAGGCGTGAACGACTGGGGAAAGAAGAAGACGGCGACAGGTCCCTGAGTCCAGAGGCTGGACGCAGTGGCGCCGTTGGGGAGTTTGAAATCGGGAGCGGGATCACCGGGTCGCAGCATGATGGGAACCTCGCGGTCAGCCTAGAGGGATGTCACGGGTTTCACAATGGGGATTGATGGCGCCATCACTGGCACCCCCTCCGCGTTGCAGGTAGGATGTCCTCTCGACGACCGGGGAGCGAAATCATGAGAATCAGCGCAGGCATGTGGGTGATCGGGGCGTTCCTCCTTGCAGGATGTGGGGCGGAGTCCGGAGAGGGGAGTTCCGAGGGACCCGGGGAGGACACGGGGGCGGATGCGCTCACGGACGTCCAGGAAGAAGACGTCGCGGACACGCCGACATGTCCTGTCTTCTGTGATGATGGCTTGAGTTGCACGGAAGACTCCTGCGAAGAGGGCGTCTGCGTGTATGCGCCGAGCCCCGGGAGCTGTCTGATCGCAGAGGCGTGCTTTGAACATCTCGAACTCCACCCCGTCGAGACCTGTCTCCTCTGCGACACGGACGAGAGCGTCGTGGAGTGGTCTCCTGTCCCGCAGGATCTGATCTGTGATGATGGGGATGTCTGCACCCTCTCCGATGAATGTGCGGAAGGTCAGTGCGTCGGCATGCCCAAGGCATGTGACGACGGGAACCCCTGCACGGATGACTTCTGCGAGGGCATCGGGGAAGCCAGCTGCGTGCACGAGGACAACACCGTGTTCTGTGACGATGGAGATGACTGCACGGTGGTGGATGTCTGTCAGGACGGCGCGTGCGTGGGCGGCGAGAGTCCGTGTGTGGACGATGATGCGTGCACTGTGAATGTTTGCGTGGCTGGGGAGTGCACGTCTGAGCCGTTGAACTGTGATGACTTGAACCCCTGCACTCTCGACAGCTGCCAATCCCAGGAAGGATGCCTTCATCAAGTCACAGAAGGGATCACCTGTGAGGCGGGGAATCTCTGCTTGAGCGGAGATTTCTGCGCGGGAACCGGAGAATGCGTGGAGGGCGTGATTCCCGTGACGTGTGAGGAGGATCCCAACCAGTGCACCGTGACGCAATGTATCCCGGCGGTGGGCTGCGCGGACGTGTTCAAGCAGGGCTTCTGTGACGATGGCATCGCCTGCACGACCAATGATGCGTGCATCGCGACGCTCTGCATGGGATTGGATCAGAGCGGCTGTGACGTGTGTCCGCTCCCGGAATCCTGGGGCGTGTTGCACAAGGCGACGACGCTTCATTTTGGCGATGGTGGACAGCCTGGAGAGGGCATGGACCTCGACGGGAATCCGGCGACATGCTCGCCCAGCCCGGGATGTTCTGGGGGCATTGACAATGAACTGGGCACGATCGCCGCGCTGGTGAACCCCAACATCGACAATGCCCTCGCGGATGGTGTGTTGGCTCCGTTGGTGGAGATGCAGGGATTCAATACGGACGGCGATCCTTTCAGCCTCGCGGTCATTTTTGGTTCCCAGGCGCCGGGGGTCTTTGGAGCCCCGGCGTGTGATCCCCAGCAGCAGACGTGCGACTACCTGGTGAACCTGGACAGCTATGGTGCGGATTGCGCCCCGACCTTCCTCGTGGAGAACGTCGTGGTGGAAGGAGACCAGCTCGTCGGTGGAGGGCCCGGGACCGTGTTGATCATGATTCTGCCCGTGGGTGGAAAGCCGTCCTACCTCCATCTCGTGGGCGGACGGATCGAGGTCACGTTGTCCTTTGGACCGGAGGGCGAGCTGCTGGGAATGGATGGACTGGTGGCGGGTTCGGTCCCGAAGCAATCCCTCCTGAACACGGTGGCGACGGTGGACCCCGAATACCTGCTCGGAGGACTCCCCGCGGGGACGGATCCCGCGGACGCGACGGCTGAAATCGTGGCTCTCGTGGATGCGCTCGTGACCGAGGACATTGATCTCGACCTGGACGGGGTTCCCGATGCGGTCAGCGCCGGATTCCGTGTGAAGACCATCCCGGGGAATGTGATCGGAGCCAGTGAATGAAGCGGTGTTTTTCCCAATGGAGTGGCTTTGTCTGTGCTCTTGGGATGGGTGCGGTGTTCATGGGGGGCTGTTCGGAAGAGGGCGTCTCGGTGGATCCAGCATTGGATGTCCTGGGAGACGTCGTGGACGGGGGCATGGATGAGCCCGATGTCCCGGTGGAAATCGATGCGCCTCAGGATCTTGAAATACAGGAAGGGGATACGGAAGAAGACCCGACGCCCATCTGCAAGAACGGGGATGCCTGTGATGATGGGGACCCCTGCACGACGGATGATTTTTGCGTGGGGTACACCTGTACGGGAACTCATCAGTCCTGTGACGACGGGATCCCATGCACTCTGGATGTCTGTGATGGGTCTGGAGGCTGCATCTCCCCCGTCGCGGGGGGAAGCTGTCTGATCGATGGCGAGTGTTTTGCCGACGGGGATCCGCATCCGGAGGACCCCTGTCTGTCCTGTGTTGTCCCGGTTGATTCGGGCGATTGGGCGACTGATGACTCTCGCAGCTGTGATGATGGGAATGCCTGCACACCGACGGATGCCTGCCTTGATGGGGCCTGTGTCGGGAGCGGAACCCTCGACTGCG
>CAVOCR010000020.1:0-11172 GCA_963694245.1 Myxococcota bacterium | reverse complement strand
TCTCCCGGTTCCGGGAGGCCCATGAATGTCGCCAGATCGGGGCTCATGTAGGTTGTTTCCGAGAGAAACAACTCACTCAGGTTCCCGGTGTCTTCGAAGACAACGCTCGCCATGAACTGCTGAAACTCGGCTTGCATCGCGGTCCGAATCTCTTCGGTGAACTCGGGAAAGAGCGCGGGGTCCTTGGGGGCGTAGGTGAGCCCCGATACATCGAGCCATTGCGTCGCGAAATGCCCGATCATGGCGTTTCTACGGGGGTCGTCGAGGAGTCGCTCCACCTCTGCCAGCATTCCCTCGTCGGTGGCGAGGGAGCCCTCCTCGGCCGCTGCAAAGAGAGCCGCATCGGGCATGGTTCCCCAGAGAAAGTAGGAGAGTTGAGTCGCGACCTCATGGGGGGAGAGGGTCCAGACGCCCTCTCCAACGTGGGTGCCAAGCTCTGCGCGATAGAGGAAATGGGGGGATTGCAGCATTCCTGCGACGATCAACTCGATCCCGCTCGTGTAGTCATCGAGGGCTCGACCGACCTGGTAGAGTTGGCCATAGCGCTCCACCTCGGCCGCTTCCAACGGACGTCTGAACGCTCGTCTCCCAAACGACGCGATGAACTCTTCGCTGCAGGCGAGTTGTTCCTCTTTTGTGCTCGGAGAGCAGTCCACGAGGGTGTTCATGTTCTGGACGGCGAGGCTCGCAATCTCCTCGGATGCCTTGCGTACCTGATCGGCGAACAACGCGGAGATCGCATTCGCATTCGCGGCATTGTCGAAGCCGTTGATGACGTCCTCCGGTGTGAAGCTTGCGCCCCATTGGGATTCGATTCCCAGAAGGTCGTGGACGGTGTTGTCGTATTCGAAACGCGTCAGACGTCTCAGCAGTCGCCTTCCCGCGAGTTCTCCCGTGCATTCATCCGGGGGCGTCGGATCGGCGCAGGGATCCAACAGGCCGGAGACGCGTCCCGCGAATTCGACGAGCCGGGCGTGATTGAGACTTCCGACAGGGACCAGTGTTCCCCCGGTGTGTCCATTCGGATGAAGCCCGGTGGGCTTGAGGAGGAGGAGGGAAGTTCCTTCGTACTCGGCGAGTGCGACCGTGGACAAGGCATCGAAGTTGGCCTCCATCGCGCCGGGCAGTTCGGGAGGCTGGAGAACCAGCTGGCTTTGAGAAGCGGGTCCCTGGGCGTTGTGGCACCCTGCGCACTGAATCGAGAGGATCGGCCCCCATACCTCCTGGACGAAGAAGTCATGGTCGTCAGGACACGCTTCTTCTCCCGACTCCACGCCGCTCTCATCGCCTGTTTCCTCTCCGCTTGTTCCGTCCGTTTCGTCGCCGGTTTCGGACTCTGCTCCGGACTCGGTCCCGGATTCGGTTCCGGACTCGGTCCCGGACTCGGTCCCGGACTCGGTCCCGGACTCGGTCCCCGAAGCGCTGCCACCTTCCGTCTCTTCGCTCGCTTCGTCTCCGGCGTCCTCTCCGCTCTCTCCCCCGTTGTCACAATCGCACGGGGCGACGAAGCCCGTGCCCTCCAGGGTGCACTGCTGATGGCCCCCCGAACCGTCCGTGCAGAGGCAGTCGACGGTGGCTCCGGGGAGACAGGATTCCCCGGTTGTCTCGGCGCCGCATCCGGCCCCGATGCCGAACACCAGAAGAAGTGTCAGGTGAATGCGGTTCAAGACAACACCTCGAGGGGGCCTTCCCCGTAGGCGGGGTTGCCGAACGTCGTGTTGTCGAGCCCCATCGCATGGCACATGGAGACCAGCAGCTGCTGGTGGGGCGCACCTCCGCAGTCGAGGTACTGGCCTGTCTGGAAATGGCCGTTGGCCTGTCCGGCAATCACGAAGGGGACCGATGAGCAGTCATGCATTCGACCGTCTCCGAGCTCCTGGCACCAGAGAATCGCGCTGTTTTCCAGCATCGTGCCTTCGCCGTCGGGCTCTGGCGTGTCCTTGAGCTTCTGCACCAGGTAGGCGAACTGCTCGGAGAACCATCGCTCGGCTTTGACGTAGTCGGCCACACCGCTGAGGTTCTCGTCTCCCGAGTGGCTCAGGGAGTGGTGTCCATCCGTCAAGCCGATCCACGAGAAGACCGGGGGCCCCACCGTATGGGAGCATTGCAGGGATGCGACGCGGGTCATTCCACAGGCGAGGGCGACCACCATCAGGTCGACCTGGGCCTTGAGCACTTCCGGGAACTGATCGTTTTGGAGATGGGGCAGGCCCACCATGGGCTCGGGCGGATCGCACGTCCCGCTCGGAGGCTGGAGGCTCGCCTCCACGGTTTGAAGCGCCTCCAGATGTTGTTCGAGTCGCGCCTTGTCTTCGGCTCCGAGCTTCTTTTGAAGGTCCTTCAACTCCCAGGCCACGAGATCGAGGACGCTTTGGCGTCGGATCAGGAGCTTGTCGACCTCTCCTGCTCCGGGCGCGAGAGTTCCGAACATGCGCTCGTAGACGTTGAGGGGATTGTCATCGGGCGGGAGGTGTTTCCCCGGCTCCGAATAGAGCATTCGAGTCTGTGTGCTGGCTCCCCACGCGCTCGTCTGGACGCTGAGATCGAGGGAAGGGAATTTCAATCCGGCGTTGAGCTGCTGGGCGACATGCTGGTCCAGGGACTTGCCCGCGGACACGGTGTTGAGACCGCCTCCGCCTGTGAGCATGGCGGCCATTCCCTCCTCGTGGTTGGTGACCCCGTGGAAGTCGATGCCATCCAACACGATGAGGTCGTCCTTCAGGGAGGTGAGCGGCTCGAGAATGGAACCGGGTTGGAAGAGAAAAGAGTCCCCGCTTCCGGTGGGGCGCCAGTGATTGTGAATGGTGCCATTGGGGCTGAAGAAGAGGATTAGCCGTTTCGCCCCCACGGCCTCCTGAGCCATCGCTTCGCGCTCCAATCGGCCGAGGATGCCTGCGCTCAGAAGAGCGGCTCCGCCTCCGATGAGAAACTCCCGGCGGCCAATGTGGGTGCGTCGGGGGGATGGGCGTTGAGAGCGCGGCGATCGTCGACTCATGGAGCGGTACCTTTCGTGGGTGTCAGGGGCGTGAGAGGGAATTCTAGAGGGGGCTCTGAAAAACATCCAGATCGAAATCAGGTCGAGTTACGTTGTGGATGTCGATGTCTGCTGCGGACTGTTCCGGGTCAATCAGCGATTGTGAAGCACTGTTTGGAGCTTGTCGATTCCGACATTGGCGCCGCAGAGCACGATCGCCACACGTCTCCCCTTGTATTCGGCTGCGACCTGCTGGAATCCAGCGACGGCGACTGCAGCGGCCCCTTCGATGAGCATGTGATGGTGCTTGAGGACTCCTGTCATCGCCTGGGCGATCGCCGCTTCGTCCACGAGCAGGGAGCGATCGACGACCCGCCGGCAGAGTTCCAGTGTGAGCGCATCCTCCTCGATTCCTCCGGCAGTGGCGTCTGAGAGCGTCTCGAGACACGGCGGTGTTACGAGCGCTCCCGCTTCCATGGAGGCGTGCATGGCGGGCGAATGGGCCGGGGAGCACGCGATGATCTCGGTGGTGGGGTGAACGGCCTTCATCCACGCGCCGATGCCGCCAATCATTCCCCCTCCTCCGACCGCGACGAAGATGGCGTCGAGAGGACCGCATTGAGCGTGCATCTCGATGGCGAGAGTTCCCTGGCCGGCGACGACGTCGGGGTCGTTGTACGGGGAGACATAGGCGAGCGCCTCTTCTGCGGCCACGGCGCGAGCGTGGATCTCCGTGTCCACACAGTCGGCTCCGTGGACATGGACCTGCGCACCCCGGGCTTCGATGGCCGCGACCTTTCCCGGATCCGCGTAGGTGGGCACGAAGACGCGCGCGGCCGCTCCGAGGGTTCCTGCCGCCCAGGCCACGGCGGCCCCGTGATTGCCGGAGGACGCTGCGACGACACCGCGCGTGCGTTCGTCCGGAGAGAGCATCAGAAGCTTGTTCAGGGCTCCTCGTGCCTTGAATGACCCGGTCACCTGGAAATTTTCGAGCTTGAGGTGGACCTCCAGTTCTCCCCCTTCGAGCCAGGGGCTCCGCTCGACGTCCGTGGTGCGGATGTGCACGGCGATACGGCGATGGGCCCGTTCAATGGATTCTTTCCAATGCATGGACGAGGACGCTCCGTTTCGTGGAAGAGAGGGGCTTTCGGGGCTCGATCATGCCCGATGCGGCTCGGACGAACAACCAGGCGCGTCGAATGCGCGGGATGTGAAGAAGGTCAGAATGAACACGGGTGTGTGAAGTGCAGGGGACGTGTCATTCGCGGGTGGCTTCCAGGCGGGCGCCATGAATGTTGATGAGCACGGCATCCATTCGGCTGTCCGAGTCGGGATTCGAGGCACGGAAGAAGACGAAACCAAACGTGCTCTTGAGGAAGAAGGCGTTGGGTTTGAGTGGCCAGAGCACGTGGGCGGGTTGTCCTGGGGTCTTGATGACCAGGGCATCGTGCACCCGGGAAAATGAGGCTTCCACCCCCGTGTCCGTTCGAAATGTTCCGACGTATCGTGCCAGTTCATCGGTCGGAATGGGGATGGACTTCGGGAGGCCAAAGGGAATCTCCGTGCCGGCCAGAGCACCCATTCCCGCGACGCAGAGGGTGTCGAGCCACAAGGAGGCGGTGTTGGACAGGACCACGATGGCGCTGCCGGTTTCGAGGTCGAGGGCAGCGCAGCTGTGAAAGCCGCCGGTCTGTCCATTATGCCATCGCACGCGCTCCGTCCCCGGAACTCCGAATCCAACATGCCACCCGAGCCCGATCGCTCCACTGGGCCGGTCGACATGTTCTTTCATGGCGAGACGCATGGGTTTCGTGGGGTGCAGGTGGGCGTGGAGGTAGCGGAGCATGTCGTGGACGGTGGAGACGACTCCTCCGGTGGGGGCGAACGCATCGAACGTCCAGCGATGACGCAGGGATCCGTCCCCAGCGTGTCCGGGGACGAGGTCGTCTCGCCCTCCCTGGGGTGGAGGGAGCCAGGACGCATTCATCCCGAGAGGCTCGAGAATCCGCATTCGAAGGAGCTCGCCGTAGGGGACCCCCTCCAGCGTCTCCAGCGCCCGCCCGAGCGTCGCGGCGCCGAGATTGGAGTAGGCAAACTGCGTCCCGGGGGGAGCGTCGAGGGGTTGATACGCCAGCACATGGTCCAGATCGTCGAGGCTGTAGTCAGCATAGGGGTTTGACGGGGTTCCAGGTGCCCAGTCCATGGGCAATCGAGGCAGGCCCGAATGGTGTGTCGCGAGATCCTGAAGGACAATGGGGCGACCTGCGGGGGCCTGGGGCGTGCGCGGAAGAATGTCTGCGAGGGGCGTGTCGAGCGTCGTCTTGCCCGCTACGACCGCCTGGGCAAGAAGAAGGGAGGTGAAGGTCTTGGTGATGGACGCGATTTCGAAGCGCGAATCCGCGGTGGGGATCTCCTCTGCGGAGGTCCCCGTGGAGCCGAATCCCATCACCGCAGAACCCGTGGGAGTGAGGACGCCGATCGCCAGGCCCTTCGCCCATCCCTCGTCGATCACCCGCTCTGCCATGGGTGCGATGCGCTCTGTGAGGATCCGTTGGCTCTCCCGTGAGGGACCGGCCGCCGACGGAAGCGCAAGGGAGGCCTTGAATGTGGGGGTCACTGGAGCGGTTGCGCAGCCCTGGAGGAGCATCGCAACGAGCATCCAACCCGCAGCGGGCTCCCATGCCCTCTGGTATCCCATGCTTGTCTCCACCGGCTTGCTGAAGCTCGACCATAACGGCGTCGTCTCTGAACAGCCAGCATCAAAGGACCCCTGTTCGCTTTACGTCAACACGCGTCCACGGCATTCTTGAACACGATGACACTCACTCAAAACTCTCGGATGCGGCTGTTGACTCTCTGTGCGCTCTATGTGGCGCAGGGGATCCCGTGGGGTTTCGTGATGGTCACGCTTCTCGCGTACCTCACGGCCCAGGGGCTCGATGCCGGATCTCTTGGGGAGGTCGCAGCGGTCGCGACGCTCCCCTGGGCATTCAAGTTCATCTGGGGACCGATCATCGACCGTTTCGGTTTCCGCCCGATGGGCCGCCGACGCCCCTGGATTCTCATCGCGCAGGCGATGATGGCTCTCACGCTTCTCGCGATGGTGTTCTTCAAGGAGCTGACGTCCTCCGTCGAGACCCTGTTGGCGCTGGTCTTCATCCACAATGTGTTCGCCTCGCTTCAGGACGTGGCGGTGGATGCACTCGCCGTCGACCTCCTCGAAGAGGACGAGCGGGGACGGGCCAATGGATTCATGTGGGCCTCCAAGTATTTCGGGATGCTGCTCGGGGGCGCGGGCATGGGCGCGGCCCTCTCGGTGGTCGGGATTCGAGGCGCTCTTCTGGTTCAGGTCTCCCTGCTCTTCGGCATCATGATGCTTCCGCTTTTTCTTCGAGAGCGCACGGGAGATCGCTTCCTTCCCTGGACGCGTGGGGTCGGCGAGGACTCGGAGGGAGCGCAGGAGTCATCCAGCACCCTGGAGATCCTTCGAAAGCTCAAAGCCGCCATGTCTTCGACTCCGGCTCGAGTGGGCATTGCCTATGCGCTTGTGGCGAATTCGGCGACCGCGTTGGGAGGGACGTTCACGAACATGCTGCTCTCCAGTCAGGAGGGCTGGGACCCCGGGACGGTGAGTGAAGTTCTCGGAGGCTATTCCATCTTCGCTTCCGTGGGGGCTGCGATCGTCGCCGGGTTTCTGGTCGATCGTCTGGGTGTTCGCCGCGTCATCACCGTCGGTACGTTGCTGGTCGGCGCAAACTACATCGTGTTTGGTCTCGGTGGCGCGGCGCTCTGGGGCAACATGGGGCTCGTCATCGCGACGATGCTGATCGTCTCCGGACTGAATTCCGCCGTTCAGGTCGCGCAGTTCGCGCTCTTCATGGGCCTCTGCTCGCCTCTGGTGGCGGCGACACAGTTCACAGCCTACATGGCTCTTCTCAACGTCTCGATGACCTGGGCCCAGACCTTGAACGGTTTCCTGCACGAGACCTTCGGCTACACCTGGGGCCTCGTGGTGCTCGGCTGCTTCCACGCATCGACCGTCGTGTTCCTCTGGTGGATCCGCCCGCGTCCCCGGGACGTGGACGAAGATCGGACAGAGGCGCCCGTTTCCCAGGTTCTCGATGTCTGAGTTCCCCTCCTACAGCTATGTTCCAGGGCATCAGCCGCACCCCACCCGCCATCCGGATGGGCACTCGGTGGATGAGATTGAACCGCCTCCCGTGGCCTTGAACCCGGAGAGATGGCAGGACTGTTCAGAATATCTGCATGGCATCCGACTCTTCGACGCGGGGTACTACTGGGAGTCCCATGAAGCGTGGGAAGGCGTCTGGAAGGCTTCCCCACGAACGGGCGCGGAGGAACACCTGCTGAGGGGCCTCGCCCAGCTCGCTGCGGGGGTGCTGAAGGTTCGCCAGGGCAAGGCGCGGACGACCCATGTGTTTGTCGAGAAATGCACCGCTCGGTTTGAGCGGGTGAGGGAACTCGGGGGAACCCCCTTCGCCGGGCTCGATCTCGAGAAGTTGCTGGAACAGATATCCGAACTCGACGCGCAGGCAGACACGATGCCTTTTGATCCTTCGCTCCCAGTGGAGATCCTGATGCGACCGCTCCCGGTGGTTCCCCGCGTCGCTTCCTGAACAAAAAAAAGGCCGCGACCCGAAGGTCGCGACCTCATCGATTGACCACTCTGGGCGGTCTAAAACGCTACTGTTGCTCGTAGCCGTTCGAGGACTGCGAAGGCTGGAAGGTGGCCGGGGCCTCCTCCTCCTCCATGTCTTCGACACAGGCGTGTGCCTTGAGCGCCTTGAGGGCGCCCTTTCCGACGTAGTAGAGCCCGGAGAGCTCCGACACCGACGCGATGCCCGGCTGGGCTGCGAGGATGCTGTCGGCCGCACGACGATCCAGAGCGAACTTCACATCGAGTTCGTCATGGGTCGCCACGTTCGCGAGCTCGAGAGTCGCGATGGCTTCGTTCACCGTGAACTCGACCTTGTCCCAGGATCCCAGGACATCATCGCCCTCGGGAATCCAACCCCAGCTCCACGCGAAGTCGATGATGCGCGTGATGGCGGAGTTGCCAACCCACGGAACCGCGTCGAGTTCGGTGATGGAGTTGAAGAGGTTGTCGTCGTGGGTGCCGGCGATGCCGTCCCATCCGTTGCGGTGGTGAAGGATGTTCTTGGCCGTCTTCTTGTTGAGCTTCGCGTCGATGTCGAGCATCACCAGAGTGGTGCTCGGATCGTTCAGGAAGTCCAACACGCCGACGCCTTCGGGGGTGCCGTCAACCAGCATGCCCTCGATGGAGGCGAACTCATCATCGCTGGTCACGTCTCCCTGCTGAGGAGCAGGGGTCGCGCAGCCGATGACAAAAAGAAGACCAAAGGTCAAAACAGAAGAAATAAATGTACGCATCTCGGTTCCTCCAGATGCAAGCGACCCCCAACACGTGGAGAATCGCGTTCCAGTAGAACCCGTGGATTGTCTTGGAAAAGTTAAGACATCGATCGGGGGACAGTTGAGCCGCCACGGACCTCGATCGAAATGCGGTTCTAGTGCAGGAACATTCGCGGATCAACCTTTCCGTGGATCAATTTTTCGACAAAAATCAGAGAAGAGGGCGAAACCTTCGAGATAATCACTACATGCGTGTCGCGGGTGGACTGAGGTTTTTTGGGGGGGCGGAGGATCCCGAGGGGGCGAGGGCGGTCTTGAGGCGCTGGACCCGCGTCGCGACTCCAGGTTCTGTCCGCGGAAAGGTCGTGCGAGAATCGGGAGTCCTGGGAGGCCGTGCATGGCTCTCCCGGATCCGGGACCCTTGCCTCAGACAAGCTCCTTGTCGCTCATCATCACGAAGACGTTGAGCGGGGTTTCCTTGAGGTCTCGTGTATTGGTGAAGCCCATGTCGTTGTAGAAGGCGATTTGACTCGGCTGGTCATCGGTCATCAGCACCTTTCGGGGGACATGCGAGTAGCGTGTGAGGCAGTCCTCGGTCAGCGCTCGCCCGAGACCCTGGTTCTGATAGGCGGGGTCCACGAGCATCTCCTGGAGATAGACGATGGAGACGTCGTCCGAGATGCAGCGTGCGAGTCCCGCGAGGCGGTCTCCGTCCCACGCCATGACCACATGGTCCGAGCTGGCAATGGCCGCGGCAAGGAAGGTCATGTCCTCCGTGTAGCGGGTCCATCCCACTGAATTGTAGAGTCTCTCGAGGGCGTCCAGGGCGATGACTTTCGTGTGTTCGAGTTTCATGTGTTCACCTCTTTCGTTCTCCGGTGTCGAGTCGTTCGATGCGGAGGTCGGCCAACCAGTCTGCCAGTCTCAGCACGGCTCGTTGGATGTTCGGCGCCCCGGCGTCCCACAGGTCGTGCAGGGCGTCGAGGAGAGTCCATGTATGCACTTCGCCCGGGGCCTCCTCCAGCGCACGAAGGACTCGGATTCGGAGCGCGGATTCGGTCAAGTCGACGGTCTCCAGTGCGGACGTGATCTCCAGCGGGCTTCCCCATGAGCTACTGTTTTGCGCCATGTGACGAAGTCCTCGCAAGGCCGTATTCCACTCCTCGGTTTCGAAGCCTGCCTGATGGCGGAGCAGGTACCCGGCTGTGATGGCGGTGTGTCCGTAGAATCCGGGGTGGAGGAGCGCATCGAGGAGCGCCTCTGCCTCCTCCGGCGTGTCGATGCTCTGCTCGAGGGGAGGATTCCGCTGGGCGGCGATGAGCTCCGTCATTCGCTCGGCGAGGAGGCTTCGCTGATGGGGCGTTTTCAGATGGGGCAGGGCCTCGAGGAAGCTGCACCAGATGGTCCATCCGTGGCCGAGGTACAGGAAGCGGCTCCTGGCCCATGGCTGGAAATGCAGGAGGAAGGCCTCGATGCCCGTACGCTTCTCCCACTCCACGGCGGCTCCATAGGCTGCCGGGAACACGGCCTCCTCGACCATGGCCACCAGCGTGCTCTGCCGCAGTTCCGGGAACGGCACGGTGACGTGATCGGACATCAGGCCGTCGACCCGGGGTCCGTCGAGGAGCTGTCGAATGCCGAGGGCCCGGGTGACCACGGAGTCGTCGAGGGAATGCCGATTGGCGACGCGATCGATGGCGAGGAGGGCCTTCACTCCATGGGGCTCGGCGAAGAACGCCGTGCGGTGGAGGACGGCCTCCAACGCTTCGGCGAGGGGCGCGCGCAGAGGCCGTGGCCCCTCGTTCGTCGGCCCATTGGATTGGGGGGGGTGGACTGTCATTGCACCCCGAAGAGGTTTTCTGCGTTGAGGTGCGCGATCTGCTCAGCGGCTTCTGGAATGAGCTGTCCGAGGAGGGCGCGGTAATGATTCGCGATGGACTCCATGTGGAGAGGACGGTCGCCCGGTCCGATATCACTCCCGTAGAGCACCCGGTCGGAGTGATCCTCGAAGAGTTGACGCCATCCCTCTTTCAGCTTCAGGTCTCCGTCGTCGAGCCGCTGCTCATCCATCGGGAGGAGGCGTCCGTCGAACGAGCGCAGCGGATTGCGGCTTGAGATGGCGACGTGCAGGTTCGGGTGTGCGTCCAACATGGAGCGGACCTGCTCCGCGTTTCCGTCTCCCATATGCGCCCAGATGAAGGGGGTGTCCGGGTTGGATTCCAGGGCTTCCTTGAACTCCCCAATGTGTTCGTCGCTGTAGTCGAAATGGGGGTTGATGGGGACGCCGTGGGACGCTGCCGCCGCGTACACCGCCCTCAGGAACTCGTTGTTCGGGTCGTGCTCCTTCGCTTCGGAACTGGGCCCTGAAGGGAAGTGTTGGAGGCTGGTCTCTCCGAGGCATCTTGCGCCCGCGTCCAGGAGTTCGGTCACCGCGTCCATCTCCTCTTTTCCGACATCAAACCACGCGCAGTTCGTGTACGTCTCCGGAACGTTCTCCTCGTACTTGTACTTGTCTTTGACGCCGAGGATGACGAAATGAGAAATCCCGGCCTCGGCGACGGCCGTGGGGATCACTTCTTTTCCCCAGGTCGGCATGAAGTGGCCGTGCGCATCGAAGAGAGTCCCGGTGCAGGGAGGATGTTCGGGGTGGCTGCTGAGGTCTTCACAGGCGTCTCCACCGGTCGCTTCGCCGCCGCAGGCTGGCGCGAGAAGCGCCCCTGCCAGGAGGCTGAAAAGGGAGGGGACCGTTCGAAGCATCTGTGTGCCCGGGAAGTGTGTGTTTCCAGAGGGTATCACAGGGCTGG
>CAVOCR010000019.1:0-11366 GCA_963694245.1 Myxococcota bacterium | reverse complement strand
GCACCGCACCGATCTACGACCGTTCCGACATCGCACGGGCTTCTTCGCGAACAGCGGAACCTGGATCGTCTCCACAGGCCCCTGGGACGTCGTGCGACCGAAGAGTCAGCAATTCACATTTGTGCGTGTTCAGGACATGGAGATGGACATTCTACGCTGGGATCACACGACCAACCGGTGGGAGCCCGTCCCCTTGATGGAGGACTATCAGCCCACGGCCATGGAGCGCCTGATTCAGGAAGACGACTCCGGATTCCAATAGACCCTATTCGAACGCCGCGATTCCCGTGATCTCCTTTCCGAGAATCAGCGTGTGGATGTCGTGAGTCCCCTCATAGGTGTAGACGGTCTCGATGTTGCACATGTGACGACCGGCCTGGTACTCGTACGTGATGCCATTGGCACCGAGGGTTTCCCGACCGAGTCGTGCCACGTCCGCCATTTCGACGTTGTTCATCTTGCCGAGAGACACGTGGTAGTGCTTCAGCTGCCCCGCCTCCTTCAACCGACCAAGACGGAGCGCGAGCAACTGCGATTGCGTGATGCGGCTCAGCATGTGCACGAGCTTCCGCTGGACCAGCTGGTAGCCGGCAATGGGCTTGGAGAACTGAATGCGCTCCTTCGCATAATTGAGAGCCTCATCATAGACGGCCATCGCGCTCCCAACCGCGCCCCATGCAATTCCAAATCGAGCCGCCGTCAAACAACTCAAAGGTCCCTTGAGGCCGTGAATTCCCGGAAGGAGGGCGTCGTCGCCCACATGGACATTCTCCAGATAGAGTTCACTCGTCACGCTGGCGCGGAGACTGAACTTGTCCTTCATCAACCTGGCGCTGAATCCGGGGGTCTCCGTGGGGATCAGAAACCCCTGGATGCCTTCCTCCGTCTGCGCCCAGACGAGCGCGACCTGGGCGATGTTCCCGTTCGTGATCCACATCTTCGAGCCATTGAGGACCCAGCCGTCCGCGGTTTTCACCGCACGGGTGACCATGCCACCGGGGTTGGATCCAAAATCAGGCTCCGTCAGTCCAAAACATCCGATGATGTCGCCTGTGGCCATGCCCGGAAGCCAGCGTTCCTTCTGCTCCTCGGTTCCATAGGTGTGAATGGGGTACATCACGAGAGCCCCCTGGACGGAAACGAAGGAGCGAATGCCTGAATCGCCCCGCTCCAGCTCCTGCATGACAAGGCCATAGCCTGTCTCGCTGATGCCGGCGCATCCATACCCCTCGAGATTCGCCCCGAGCAGTCCCATCTCCGCCATCGGCTTGATCAGATGCATGGGGAACTCCCCTTTCTGATACGCATCCCCGATGATCGGCATGATCTCCGCGTCGACAAACCGGCGTACCGACTCCCGAATCTGAATTTCGTCCTCGGTCAGTTGATCATCGAGTCGAAGAAAATCGAGTCCCTCATAGCCCATGGTCCACCCATTCCCTCGAGGCCTCCAAACGACCTCATTGGCGCCGTTTCTACCACTCGAAAACCCCACCCGCAACCGTAGGGAAAGACCGCCGTAACCCTCACGCGCTCTCACGTGCGCGTACGCCCCCTGAATGCGACTCCCTTGCGCTTTGGCCGAGAGCCTGTACATTCTTTGGCATGGAGTTTTGCTCAGTTCACAACGCGCTCATGGGCAAATTCCCCGACGGGAGACCATGCGCATGATCCAGTTCCATGACTCAGCGACCTTGAGCCGCGCCTTGTCCATTCTGACGCTCGTGACGGCAGGCCTCCTGACCCTCGGCTGTGGTGAAACGGATCCCCAGCCGCCAGTCCTCCCTCCGCCTCTTCCCGCTTCGCTCGAATTCCTCTCACCGGAAGATGGTGCCACCCTCGAAACCGAGTCGCCCACAGTGGAGATCGTGGCCACCCTGACAGCCTCGAACCTCCCCACCGGAGGAACCGTCGCCTGCCGATTGGACGGTACGGAAGCAGGCGAAATGAACGGGGACGATGAATGCCTGTTTCAGGACGTCGGAATCGGGCCCCACACACTCTCCGCCCAGATGCTCGACGCAAACGGCAACGAGATCACCGCAGGCAGCCCGACGGCCAGCATTGAGATCACGGTCGTCCTGGACGGCGTCTCCTGTGAAAATGCAGCGGAATGCGACGATGAGAACGAGTGCACCCTCGAACAATGCGAAGCCGGCGCATGTGTGAGCTACACGAATTTCTCAGACCATTGCCCCCCCGGGGAGAGCGCGACGAAGCTCATTTGCAAGGAAGACAGGGACTGCGCAGAGTTCGATGGCGAAACCAATGCCTGCTTTGCCGCGGTGTGCCATCCCGAAGAGAAGGCCTGCGCCGTGGGCCCCCTGGCGGACGGCGCCACCTGTGATGATGGAAGTCTCTGCACGGCTGAAGACACCTGCCAACAAGGGGTGTGCACGGGAGGGGCGGCCGACTGTGCGGCCGAAAACGCCTGTGCAGACTGTCCTGCTGAATGCGGAGAATGCTCGGAGACGGGTTCGGAGACCGGAGGCCCGAATTGTGGAGACGGAACGTGTGATCCGGAAGAAGACTGCACGAACTGCGTATCGGATTGCGGAGAATGCCCTCCTGGCTGCGGGGACAACACCTGTGATGCCGAAACCGGAGAAACCTGCAACAACTGCCCCGGAGACTGCGGTGCCTGTCCGGAATTTTGTGGCGACGGCGCATGCTCCCTCGCGGAGACCTGTGGTTCCTGCCCCACGGATTGCGGAGAGTGCCCCTGTGGGAATGGGGTCTGCGGCGACGATGAGACGTGCGAAAGCTGCCCCTGGGATTGCGGGACGTGTGCGACCTGTGGAGATGGAGTCTGCGACCCCGCGTATGAGGAATGCGACGTCTGTCAGGAAGACTGTGGGTTCTGTCAGCCGACCTGTGGGGACACGGTGTGCAACGGGGAGGAGAGCTGTCTGGACTGTCCAGCAGACTGCGGCGTATGCCCTTTTTGCGGAGACAACACCTGTGATGATTCAGAAACCTGCTTGAACTGCAGCGGCGACTGCGGCGAGTGCCCCTGCGACTTTCCGGGCGGAGAGCTCCCTCCACTGCCGCCGAACGCCGTCTGTGGTCTCCACGGCTGTACCGGGGACTCCGTCGACTGCACCATCTCCATGGCACGTTCAGGAGCGGACACGGGGACGCCAGAAGGATCGCTCGTTCCCGCAAGCGTGGGGTTCAAGCTGAACTACGACACGAGTCGCGTGGCTCTCGTCGATTTCATTGATGAAGTCTGCATCGAGGGGGTCGACTGCTTTGAGGCCTGCATGCTCTCGGAAGGATGCACAGGGCTCACAGGAACCGGACACTCGCTTACCAGCAAGACGGTCGCCGAATGGAACGCCGCCGGAACAGGAGGCGTGTTGATGTACCATCTCGGAGCACCGGGCACTCCCATCACGGAAGCGCACCTCGGCGACGCGGGCGAACTGAACGGGGATCCTGGCATCATCACCATACGCTTCCAGCTCTTGCAGAATCTCCCCAAACAAGCCGCGGAGTTCCCCTGGATGACCACGACCCCGGGGAAACTACAGGCCACCTCCGGCTCTCTGACACCACTTCAGGTGATCCTGTCCAACGGCATCATCCTGACCAACGGCGAATAGCGGAGGGCTTCCGTCGATGGTTCGCCTCCGCGATCATCTCGCCATGCACATCCTGCTGGCGATTCTCATTGGAACGGCGGTGGGCTATGCCCTGAGCGCCGGCATCACCATCAGCACGCGCTGGACGACCTACCTTCTGATCGTTCCATTTGCGTTCACATTCGTCTTCGCCATCCGCTCCCCCGTCCTTCAGGTTTCCGCGCTCCTGATTCCCCTGCTGGTGCTCGAGAACTCGCTGATCTCCTTTCGCCGCATCGGCCCCCTCGTGGTGGGAATATCACTCCCCATCCTGATCGTCCTCTATCTCTCGTGGTTCCGGCGAGGTCATCGACTTCCCCCTCTGGGCGGCATGCTCCGGGCCTGGCTCCTCTTTCTCTCCATCACCCTCTTCTCCTCGCTCGCCAATCTCGATGACTTCGCGACCGAATTCTTCTTTTTCCAGACACTCTATCTCGAGGGTTTTTTCTATTTCCTGCTCCCCCTCCTCGCATTCCGCAACCTCGAGGATCTCCGCCATGTGGGGTGGGTGCTCCTGGGCGTCGCGCTCCTATTCGCCGGATTCCAGGCGTTCTTTCTCCAGACGGGAATCCCCATTCTCCAACCCACCTTTGATGTCAGCCATGCCCAGGAGTGGCGATACGGGGGCCCACTCGGCAATCCAAACAGCCTCGCCGACTTCTACGCCATGTTGATTCCCACGCTGCTCGTCCTGCTGGTCGTGGAGCAAAGCGGGCTCCGGAGAGCCATCCTCCTGGCGATCGGAGCCGCCCTGGTGGGGGCCATCATCCTGACCGGGAGCCGCGGTGGAATGCTGGCCGGATTCGCGGGAGCAGTCGGGACAGTCCTCTTTCTCCGAGCCCAGGGAAAAAAACGACTCTTCGCGATCCCCATCATCCTTCTCATGGGTGTCGGGGGATATCTCCTCGTGGAGTCCATTTTTGGTGAATATCTGGTGCTCACGGTGGAACGGATGGACCGGGCGATGGAAGACGTCCGTTTTGAAATCTGGAGCGTGACCCTCGACATCATCGCCGACAACCCCCTCGGGATCGGTCTGTCCCCCGAACACTACATTGAACAAGTCTCCCGGCATCGTGCGGGGTTCTTCTTTGCCTCTCCCCACAACCTCTACCTCGGGCTCGCAGCCAACATCGGCATTCCCGGATTGCTCGCGTTCCTCCTCCTCGTCTTCGCCGCCATCTGGCGGGGACTCGTTGCACTCAACCAATCCACCAATCCCCGTGAATTCCAGCTCCTGCTGCTTCCAATGGGCATGGTCCTGGTATTCCTCGTCGGCGCATTCACCGAACCGATCTATGCCAACGGCCACAAGCTCAACCACCTCTTCTGGTTTGCGGTGGGAACGCTGGTCTGGGGCCATCAACTCGTGATGCGGCAACAGCTGGCGCGCACCGCACGAGAGGCCGACGTTCCTGAGCCCATCGAAATGCAGCGCCCCCAGATATCGGACGGCCCGGACACGGAGGGAAGATGAAACCCATCCGCGTCCTCCACCTCATCAACAATCTCGGTTCTGGAGGAGCTCAGCGACAGCTTCTCGAACTGGTGCGCGGACTGGACGGTGAACGGGTCGAATCCCTCATCGCCATGTACGACCCCGTTCATTTCTTCGAGGGCGACCCCCGATATGCAGAGATTCCAGTCCGAATCCTCGAACGCAGGCATCGAGGCGACCCGCGCATGGTGGGTCGCCTCCAGAACCTCCTGCGCGCAGAAGAGGTGGACATCCTGCATGCGTGGTTGGTCGTCCCGGGGATCTGGGCATGGCTGGCGGCACGCGGAGTCCCCGGAACCCGACTCATCTGCACCGAACTCTCGGACGCCAGCCAGGGCCCCATGCTCTGGACCCTCGCCCGAAAGCTGACATTTCCCCGAGCGGATCTCGTGATGGCGAATTCTCATCGCGCCACCGCCATCATCGCCGAGGAACACGGACTCGCCCCGGAGCGTCTCGCCGCCATTCACAACGGCATCGACGTCCCCCATTGGTCCGCGAATGCGCCCTCGACTCCGGCGGTGGAGAATGCCCTTGAAAAACTTCCGAAAGATGGCATTCGCATCGTGATGGTCGGCTCATTCCACCGCTGGAAAGACCACGCCATGCTGATCCGAGCGCTCCGAAGAATCGGCGATCGAGCCCCCATCCATGTGGTCCTGATCGGTGCAGCCGTCCATCCGGAAGTCCTCGTGGACACCGAACGCGCCATTCAGGAGGCGGGGCTGTCCGAGCGCGTGATTCGAATGGAAGCCATGTCGGATCTCCGAGCACTTCATCAGCACATGGACGCTCTCGTCCTCACGAGTCGATTCGAAGGGCTGCCCAATGTCGTCCTCGAAGCGATGACGGCAGGACTTCCCGTGCTCGCGACCGACGTCAGCGATCTGAGACAGCTGATCACGGACGGCCAGGAAGGCTGGGTCGTTCCCGTCGGAGATGATGAAGCCCTTGCCGATCGGTTGATGAGATTCGCGCGCTTGTCGGTGGAGGAACGAGGCGCCATGCGTTCCCATGCGCGTAGATTGGGCGCCACGTTCACGGTCGATCAGATGGCGTCCGACACCCTGAAATGCTACGAACAGATGATGAGGCGTCCTCCGATTCGAGCCCCACGGAGAAAGGCATGAGACTTCCTCTCCCAGCATGCACCCTTGCCCTGACCCTCTTGATGGGGTGCGCCACGACACTGCATGCCCCCCCGGAGCGACAGGGAGTCCCTGTTGGCGATGCTGCGCATGCGGGGCCATCGGACTCTCCCATCCAATTGACCGTGTTCATCGACTTTGGGAACCCCCGGATGGAATCCTGCTTCGCCACCATCGACGAACTCCTCGCGACCTCGAAAGAAGCCCCCCTGGTCGTGTACAAGCATCGTCCTCGACTCCAGGGAGATGCCGAGAAACGGGCCCTCCATCGCCAAAGCGCGATCGCCGCAATCGCCGCCACACGACAGAATGCATTCCCCGGGTTTCTCACCCATCTGCGCAGTCGATCCGAACCGAAGAAACTTCCCCCGAGCGACGTGCTGGTCGAGAGCGCCCGCCTCGCAGGTCTGAACATGGAGCGTTTTCATCGGGATTTGAGCGATCCATTGATCCCGGTCCAGTTGAGCGCGGACGATGCGGTCGCCATGGACTGGAATGTGAGTCAGGCTCCCCAGATCCTGCTCAACGGCCGCCTCATCTCCTCCCAGTTTCCAGAGGCCCGCATCGCTCTGGAGAACGAATGGAAACACGTGAACATGCTGCGAAAGAGCGGAGTCGCCGATCGACACGTCAGCGCCATCCTCTCCCAGCTCCATCGAGGCTCCACTCCTCCACAGCCGTCTCGACCCGCACCTCGGGCGGCCCGTCAGGTCCACCCCGTACTCTGGTCTCCTGAACACCTCGTCCTGGGAGCACCCGAAAAATCCGCGCTGGTGACGCTGGTCGTCTTCACGGATTACGCGTGTCCCTTCTGCCTTCGTCACGAGGCCTCGCTCCGTGCGCTCCTCCAGCGCCACTCGAAGGACCTCCGTGTGGTGTTTCGTCATCACCCCCTCGAGCTCCATCCCGCAGCAGGCGACATTGCCCGTGCAGCGCTCGCAGCACACGAACTGGGCCAGGGGGAGGCGTATCATGCCCGCCTCACGAGCGGAGAGAGGAGTCTCATTCCCAGAGACCCCGCGGACGCGAAGTCTGCGCTCGTTGCGCTGGCAGAGGAGCTTGGACTCCGCAAGACCGCATTTCGAGAGGCGATGAAGCGTCACACGAGTCGGGTCCAGGAAGACTTCCAGGAGAGTCGGGACCGCCTGGGCGTCTCCGGTACGCCGTATACATTCGTCAATGGCAGGAAAGTCAGGGGGGCCGTTCCGCTCTCCGACCTCGAGCAGGTCATCGAGGCCGCGCGAACACGCGCTCGGAAGGTCTCCCAGAAGCGCGGTCTCACCGGAAAAGCGCTCTATCGATTTCTGGTGGGAGCTTCCGGATCACCGCGGTGATTCTTCGATTTCGGACCACTTCTCCCGTACCCTCATCACAATGCATCTCCCTCCCCGCCATTCCCGCCTGCTCTGCACGTGGATTCTATTGTGGAGCCTCACGACTCTCGGGTGTCCATCCGAACCGATTGTAAACCAGATTGAAGGAACGATTGGACCGGGCGGAGGCTCTCTCCAGCTCAGTTCAGGGGCCTCAATCACGCTTCCACCGGGCGCCGTGAGCGAATCAACGACCCTCGGGATCGCGGTGGTGAGTCCTCCCCAGCAAGGGACCCCGGGATTCGCACCGCTGGGCCCCTTCTTTCGTCTCAGCCCGGCAGGGATGACCTTTGCGCAACCCATCTCCATCATGCTTCCCTTCACCCCCGAACTCGCAGGAAGCCAGATCGCACAAGTCCGAGTATTCCAAAGCAGCGACGAAGGCGAAAGCTGGAGTGCATTGCCGCGCGTGTCCCACCCTTCGCCCTCTCTCACGGGAGGACAGACCACCCATTTTTCACTCGTCGTCGCGGGTCTCCCCATCCGAAATGTCGATGCTCCCCCGGATCCCCCGTACGGAGACACGGGCGGAGACACGCCTCTTCCCGGAAGCAGTGACGGATGTGGCAAGGCCGAGGGACCCGGCTGTTCCGGGTGCTCCTGCGAATCCGCCACCTGTGCCGTGAGTCCCGATTGCTGTCTTGTCCAATGGTCTTCCGCCTGCGTCACTCTGTGTACCGACGTCGGCGAATGCGGTCATGAGACGGGCGAACCGCCTCCCCCGGGACCGTGTGAGGGACATTGCGATGAACAGGCCCCCGAAGGATGTCACTGCGATGCAATCTGCGTCGAATCCGCGGATTGCTGCGTGGACGCCTGTTCAACCTGTGGCCATTGCCCACCTGTGTGTGGTGACGAGACCTGCGGGAAACTCGAAACCTGCACGGGATGTCCACAGGACTGTGGAGCCTGCGGGACCTGTGGCGATGAGAAATGCAATGGGGACGAAACGTGTGAAAGCTGCCCGGCCGACTGTGGCATCTGCATGACCTTTTGTGGAGATGGAACCTGCACCGCGTTCGAGACGTGTGAAAACTGCGAGCTCGATTGCGGAGAGTGTGGGTTCGAATCCAGCTGTGTGGGCAACTGCGACCAAAACGCTCCGAGCGGATGCTGGTGTGACGCGATATGCGTTCAGAACCTGGACTGTTGCGCCGACGTCTGCGCGGCATGTGGAGTCTGTCCGTGACACGCCCAAACCCCTGAAATACAGCGATCTTTTTGCCCCTTCCATGAACCCGGCATACGTTGATCGAGACCCTCACACACAGGTCACGTCATGCAGGGAAATCCACTCTTCTGTCCCGACTGTCGCCGGCATTACGCCAGCGAGCGAAGTCTATGCCCTGTCGATGGCACGCCGCTCGAACAGTCCCGAAGTGCGTTTCCGTCCCATGGCACCCTCGTGGATGAACGCTACATCCGGCTCGAGGCCATCGGAGCGGGAGGGATGAGCCAGGTATTTCGTGCCTTCGATCTCCAGCGCCGAGAGCCCGTCGCGCTGAAAATCATCAAACCCTCACTCGCGATATGCGCCCGCGGTACCGCCCGATTCTTTGATGAGGTCCGTGCTGTCCGACGAGTCCGTCACGCAAACATCGTGAATGTGGTTGGCTTCGGACACAGCCCGGGCGGCGTGCTCTATCTCGCCATGGAGCTTCTCGACGGCGAATGTCTGAGCACCCGCATCCAGCGCATGGGCGCCCTTCCCCCGAAAGAGGCCATCACGTTCGCGCAACAGATCGCCCTCGCGTTGCAAAGCGCTCATGGCGCGGGAGTGCTTCATCGCGATCTCAAACCCGAGAACATTCGCGTCTTGAGCGACGGCACCGTACGTCTCCTGGACTTCGGAATCGCGAGTCTTCTGGCGGCCAACGGAGCCACCCCCACCAACGGCGACGCCACTGTGACGGGAACCCCGGAATACATGAGCCCTGAGCAGATCACGGGACAGCCCTGCGATGCCACGAGTGACTTCTACGGTCTCGGCGTCCTTCTTCATGAGATGCTGACCGGGAAGGCTCCCTTCACTGGAGACGACGCCCTGGCCATCGTCCAACAACATCTCCACGAGAAACCCCCGCGCCTCTCCTTCGGCTGGACCAACAAGCGTGCCCCGGAAGCTCTTCGACGCCTCACCCGAGCATTGCTGAGCAAAGAGGCCCGGGATCGTCCGGAGGGGGCGGACGTGGTGGCCTCCCTCGAAGAACTCCAAATGGATGTTCCCAGTTCCGACCTGTCCCCTGCCAATTCAGAGATCTCGCGCGAAGAGCGCCCCACTCTTGAACTCATCGGAGACCGCTCCGAACGATTGACGTTGGAGGATGGCGACTCCCCGGGCCACGAGACCAGCGTATGGGTCCGCTGCCATGAATGCGCACACCTCGGGAGCGTGGATTCCCGTGAATGCGCGCAATGCAACAGACCTCTCGCCACCAGCGAATCCATCCCAGTGCGTCTCCATTCCCGCCATGCAGCCCCCGTGTTCAGCCAGGACCCCCGCGAAAAGCAGGTCTCACTCCTCCACGTGGAACTGACACCCTTGCCAGACGCACGGCACGGATGGAGAGACCTCCTCCATGTGGCTCTCGGCCCCTGGGAGGACTCCCTTCACTCCAGCTGTGGGGTCATCTGTCATAATTCAGAAACGACACTTCGCGCCATCTTCAATCTCTATCGGGACGGCGACGCCGCCTACACGGCAGTGGAGTCCGCGTTGCACCTCCAGGCGCTCCTGATTCCAATCGCCCTGTCCGAAGGCTTCGAGTTCAGAATCGCGATCGCCACCGGCCAGGTCTACTTCGATGACCTCGCCATGGCCTCTCCAGACTGGGGACTGCAAGGCTCCTCAGTGGACATCGTCGTGAGACTGGCGCGGATGGCACCGGCCCAACAACTCGTGACGGACGCCACCACACGAACCAACCTCGCGGAAGCACTGGAGAGTCGACGCCTCGGCGCCATTCGAGCCCGTGGATCCGCCGGATTCCAACCGGTCCACACCGTGCTCGCACTCCACCACGCCGCCTGAGTACACGTCGGGTCGAATTCGCATGGAGAATGTGAAGGGGGGGCTCGTCAGCGAGCCAGACCTGCGACGGTCACAGACGTTCGCTTCCCGCGATTCCATCCATAGACATCCGGGAGGAATGCAAGACGCCCCTGTCCCGCAGACTGGACCGTGACGTATTCCAAAAATGCCGGAATGGGCGACTTCAAATGCACACGACGGCTCCGCTCGCTCGCCAGAACCTTGTCGAACTCATCTTCCGTGAGCGTCCCATCCAAACTCAGGATGTCCCGCGCCAACGCGACCGCTCCCTCCAGATTCACGCAGCCATGACTCATGGCTCGGCGCGACCGATTGAAGCGCGCCTGGAAAGGCGTGTCGTGAATGTAGATGCCATTGGCTCCCCGAGCGTCCCACCGAAAGATGACGCGGCCAAGCCAGTTGCCATCTCCGGGCGGCTGCATCATCCGCTTCAAGCCCGTCTGTGAGTCCACGTAGGTCCGAATGTCATTGCTGCGCAGGAAGTTGGGATCCCGCTGCGCCCTCTTCTCCAGATCCCGGCGCATCACCCGTGGGGGAACATACCAGGACGGATTGATGTGAACGGCTGTGATGCTGCGGTCCAGTTCACTGGTCTTGCCCTCATGGTCCCCATGCACGGAGCGATGAACGCTCACCAGCTCTCCCGCTCGCCAGACTTCCGTCATGTACGCC
>CAVOCR010000018.1:0-11520 GCA_963694245.1 Myxococcota bacterium | reverse complement strand
AAGTCGCGAGAGACTCCAGCGCCTCTCGAGAACAGATCCAGAAGTCGACGCGCCAATTGCCCTCGTCGAGAAGTGTGATTCCTGTCATCTGCGCAACGTGAGAAAACATGGGTACCTCCTGTAAGTCGCCGAAGAGGTGCCATACCCACCGACAAATCACAAGCCCCGAAAGCACCTTGCGTGTTGGCCTCTCGCACGGTTAACCTGGCGACGCTGAAAGACAAGGCTTCACGGAGTACAGACATGTCCGACCCTCAGGAAATCCTCGCATACCTCCACCCATCCACCTTTGACATCGAGCGCGCCGCGGCCGGACTCGATGCGATGGACCCCGTGACACGTCTCCACACCGTTCGCAAGATGGGAAAGAAGATCCAGCAGCCGCTCTTCCACGCCTGTGAAGGACGGGAAGTCGGGATCGAAGCCATCGTACCTCCCGACAAAGCGGACCTTTCCGAAGTCATCCACCACGGCAAGAACTCCCTGCCTGTCGCGTCTCATTTCCAAAAGCGATTCGCTCGCAATCCCACGAACCCCGACGAACTCCTGGGATACAATCACCAGGACCTCGCCTGGCTGACGGGACCCGGCTATTTTGTCGCCTACGCCAAAGACGGGGAGGTCGCGATCGACTACACCCGTTCTCCGGAAATGACCCTGGACACCTGGCCTCCGATTCTTCCGAACGAGCGGGGAATCTCCAACCTCGTCTACGCCCACATGATCGACTATCTCCGTCGCGTCAGCGAGCACGTGACCATCGGCAGAGCTTTCCGCAAGGGAAAATGGACCGAGAACTACTTCCTTCTTTGCCGCGAATAGACTGAAATCAAAGAGGAATTAATTTTCTCGACCCCTAATGATGACAGTGCGGATCGCCCGGGTTAGGCTCCGCCCCGATTTCCACGAAACCGAGCCTTTTTGTCTTGAATCCATCCGTGGGAAGCAAGGAACGTCATGCACAAGAACACCTGGATCCTGGGAATCGTGATCGCCCTCGTCGGCTGTGAGCCCGCCCCGCCTGTCAGCCCGAGCCTCTGCATCGGTTCGGTGTGCATTGATGGCCAGTTTTCGGAAGGGACGAAATTCGACTCCTTTGAATGGCCGTCGGATCAGGCGCCCGTGAATACGGAGACAGACGCCGAGACAGCCGAGACAGCCGAGATGCCCGAAGGCGAGAAGTCCACGGATGCAAACACCACGTTTGGCAACAATCCGGAGACCCTCCCCTTTGTCGACGCGACATTCGAGACCTGTTTCGATCTGGTGCCGTGCATGAACGCGTGCAGTACGCTGGGAAGCGATGAAATCTGCATCGAGGAATGTGTGAAGCGTGCCACGGAGTTCGCGATGTTCACCTGGAACGCGCTTCATGAGTGCTCGACCGACCTTTGTGGGGACTACACCGGTGAAGACCTGGACACCTGCATGTTCATGAACTGCGCCGAACCCGCGGGCGCATGCTATCTGAACGGAGAGGACACCTGCGCAGAAGTGCTGCACTGCTCGGCCAGCTGCGGCAACGCAGAGGACTGCACAAACCAATGCAGTCAGGAGATGTCCCCCGAAGCCTACGTCCACCAATCCAAGTTGACCGGGTGCTGGGCGGACATCTGTTCACAAGGAGGCTGGATCTGCCAGATGGCACAGCTCTTCATGTGCACGGTTGAGGCGAGTCAATGTGGCCTTCTCGCCCAGACCGGCCACTCCTGCAGCGAAGCCGTGAACTGCATGATCTCCTGCACAAACGGGAGCTGCCTTCTCAACTGCATGCAGGAGACCAGCCCTCTCTCTGCTGCTCTCGCGGGCGACTATCTGCTTTGCCTCCACGAAGAATGCAAGGACAGCCCCACCAATACCTGTATCCAGAATGCCAAGGCGGACGCCTGCGCGGACACTGTCAACTCCTGCGCACTGGACCAGTAGGGTCCCGAGCCCCAGCATTCCTTCTTGACACTCAGAGGTCCGGGGGAATATGCCGAACCCCATCGGGCATTGCCTGATGGGAGGTCCGTTTCCGTGCAACTCGCCGTCCACACCCTCGGCTGCAAGCTGAACCAGTCCGAAACCAGCGCCATCGGCTCACAGTTTCGGGAGTCGGGCTTCGACGTGGTGGAATTGAGAGAAGGCGGAGACGTGGTCTTCATCAACTCCTGCACCGTCACCGAGACCGCAGACCAGGAATGCCGGAAGCTCGTCCGGAGAGCGCTCCGAAAGAACCCCCGCGCCTTCGTGATCGTCGCCGGATGCTATGCGCAGCTCCAACCCGAAGAGGTGGCCTCCATCGAAGGGGTCGACCTGGTCCTCGGGACGTCCGAAAAACATCGGGCGATGGAACTCGCCGGAGATTTCCAGAAACGGGACACCCCCTTCATCGCAGTCGGTGATATCGCGACCGCCACCACCATCGGAGTGGGCCACACGGACAGCGGAGATGATCGGACCCGGGCATTTCTGAAAGTTCAAGATGGCTGCGACTACACCTGCTCCTTCTGCACCATCCCCCTCGCTCGTGGACCCTCACGAAGCCTCCCCGTCGAAGACGTGGTTCGGCAGGCTCGCAACCTCGTATGGAAGGGATTCCGGGAGATCGTGCTCACGGGAGTGAACGTCGGAGATTATGGCACGAAGAGAGACTCGAGCTTTCATGCTCTGCTCCAGGCACTCCACACCGTGGAAGGACTCGATCGCCTGAAAATCAGTTCGATTGAGCCCAACCTCCTGACAGACGAGATCATCGCGCTCGCCGCCACAAGCGACCGCCTGATGCCTCATTTCCACATCCCCCTTCAATCAGGAAGCGACACCACCCTCCGGCAGATGCGCCGCCGGTACAAAAGCGCGCTCTACCGGGATCGCGTCGAGACGATTCTCCAGGCACTCCCTTCGGCAGCCATCGGCGTGGACGTCATCACGGGCTTCCCCGGTGAATCCGAGGCGCATTTTCTCGAGACCGTTCATTTCCTCGAAGACCTGCCCATCGCCTACCTCCATGTCTTCACCTACAGCGAGCGGGCGAACACGCCCGCCACGGACATGGCCGCACCTGTCCCGCGGGAAGAACGCACCCGCCGCACCCACGTACTCCGCGAACTCAGCGTAAAAAAGCGGGCCGCATTTCATGCCGCCCAGGCGGGAGAGACGCGGAACGTGCTGGTGGAGAAGGTTCTTCCCGAAGGGCGCTTGACTGGACTGACAGACCATTATGTTCGCGTCGTCTTCGACGGAGAGCCCAGTCTGCAGGGCGCCATCGTCCCGGTGGTTCTCGGCGAAGGTTCCGGCGAGCGCGTGGAGGGCTGGATTGCCTCGGATCAGGGGTGTATGCTCGGCGCATGACTGCCGACGATTCCACTCCACCGAGCCTCGGAAAGCCCGCTGCGGGATGGGGCGCCCTCAAGGGAACCTACCGGGCGCTTGTCCACGAGAAGACCCTCGGCGAGGGAAGCCGGGCACTCCTCAAGGTCAACCAGCACAACGGCTTCGACTGTCCCGGATGCGCCTGGCCGGAACCGGAACACACGAGCCGCTTCGAATTCTGTGAAAATGGCGCGAAAGCGGTGGCCGCCGAGACCACCAGCAAACGAGTGGACCCCGCGTTCTTCGCAGAGCACTCCGTCGAAGATCTCCGAACACGCGAGAGCTACTGGCTGGAATCCCAGGGGCGCCTCACCCATCCCATGGTGCTTCGAGAAGGCGGGACGCATTACGAACCCATCGCCTGGGAAGAGGCGTTTCAACGCATCGGCGACGCCCTCGCGGACCTCCCCTCGAAACACCACGCCCTCTTCTATACTTCGGGACGCACCAGCAATGAAGCCGCGTTCCTCTACCAGCTTCTGGCCCGCGTCCACGGCACCAACAATCTGCCGGATTGCTCCAACCTCTGTCATGAATCCAGCGGGGTGGGTCTGGGCGCTGCGATTGGCATCGGAAAGGGAACCGTTCAGCTCGACGATTTCGAAGCCGCCAAGGCCATTTTCGTGATCGGACAGAACCCCGGAACCAATCACCCACGGATGCTCACGACCCTCCAGGAGGCCGCCCGACGGGGATGCCCCATCGTCGTCATCAATCCCCTCCTCGAGGCGGGGCTCGTCTCCTTCACACACCCTCAGGAGATGTTCAACACGCTGACGGGTCGCGGCACGGATCTCGCCACCCACTACCTCCGTCCCAAGGTCGGTTCTGACGTCGCGCTACTGAAGGGCATGCTCAAGCGAATCGTCGAAAAAGACGCCATGGATCGGGAATTCATCGCCTCCCATACCGAAGGGTTCGACGCGATGGCAGCCGATCTCGACCTCACGACCTGGGACACGATCGTCACGGAGACTGGAGTCGACCGGCACGCGATCGAGGAGGCCGCGGACACCTACATCGCCAGCGACGCGACCATCGTCTGCTGGGCCATGGGGATCACACAGCACGTCAACGGAGTCGACAACGTACAGGCCATCGCGAATCTCCTGCTCGCCATGGGGAACATCGGAAAACCGGGAGCCGGTGCCTGTCCCGTTCGCGGCCACAGCAATGTGCAAGGCGATCGCACCGTCGGCATCATCGAGCGCCCCACGGAGACCTTCCTACAGCGTCTCGGAGACGCCTTCGACTTCGTGCCCCCACGAGAGCATGGCCACGCCGCCGTCCAGGCCATCGAGGCCATGGCCGCGGAGAGCGGGCATGTCTTCATCGCCATGGGAGGAAACTTCGCCCTCGGAAGTCCCGACACCGAACTCACAGCAGAGGGACTGGCGAACTGCGCGCTCACGGTGCAGATCTCCACAAAGCTGAACCGATCGCATCTGGAGCCCGGAAAAGAAGCCCTCATCCTGCCCTGCCTCGCACGCAGTGAAATCGACCTGCAGGCCTCCGGACCCCAGCGCGTCACGGTGGAGGACTCGATGAGCTGTGTTCACGCCTCTCAAGGGCATCGCACGCCTCCCTCCCCGCTTCTCCTGAGCGAACCCGCCATCGTCGCCGGCATGGGAAAAGCGATGGCCGAGGCCGCACACATTGACTGGGATCACCTCGTCGGAGACTACGCACGCATCCGGGAAAAGATTGAGGAAGTCATCCCACTCTTCGTGAATTACGAGCAGGGCATCGACCAGCCCGGGGGATTTCGGCTCCGCAACGCCGCAAGTGAACGAGAATGGAACACTGAAGGGGGAAAGGCGGTCTTTCACGTGGTCGAGACCCCTCGAATTCGCCTGCCGGAAGGGACACTCCGACTTTTCACCATTCGAAGCCACGACCAGTACAACACGACCATTTACGGAATGGACGACCGATACCGGGGAATCACGGGAGAGCGACGCGTGCTCTTCATGAACCCGGAAGACATGGCGGATCGGGGCATCAAGACCGGAGACATCCTGGAACTCGAGGGGCCCTCCGAGGACGGCCGTGTCCGACGCGTGAGTGGATTTCGAGCCCAGGCCTATGACGTCCCCCGAGAATGTTGCGCGGGATATCTCCCGGAGACGAACCCGCTGGTTCCTGTCGGACTTCGGGCCCGGGGAAGCCACACCCCTTCAAGCAAGCTCATCCCCATTCGTGTTCATTCCACCTGAGGAAGCATGTCCCTCATCATCCATCAGCGGCGCGGTGTTCAAATCGAAGGAGTACATCCGATCGCGGCGGTGCGCGTCGATCCGGCGGGGACCGTGATCGACCGGATCGGAGAACCCGTGGACGCCTCCTGGCGCTCCGCCGCCAAGCCGTTCCAGCTGGAGGCCAACCTCAGCCTGCTGAACCCCGCGCTCGTCGCTCATTTGAGCGATGCGGATCTGGCGGTCGGCGCAGCCAGCCACTCGGCCCAGCCCATGCACGTCGACCGCGTCGTCGCGCTTCTCCGACGACTTGATCGGACTCCCGACCATCTCTTTTGCGGCGCCCATCGCCCTGTGCACCCCGGAGCGGACCATGCCCTCGTGCGCGAGGGACAGGAACCCAGCGTCCTCCACAACAACTGCTCGGGGAAACACACCTTCATGGCCGCCGGAGCCGCCCAGCTGAAAGGCGCCCCCGACTACCGGGATCCGGCACATCCCCTTCAAGTTCACATTCGCGCTCTGGTCGAGGCTCGCTGTGATCCCCACCTCGTGAAGAACGTCTCCATCGATGGATGCGGCGTGCCCACCTTCAACATGTCCATCGATGCCATGGCGACCGCCTGGGCCCAGATGGCGGCCGCGATGAACGATGAGGAGACACTACTCGGTCGAATCGGCTGGGCGATGAACGGCCATCCGGAGCTTGTCAGCGGAACGGATCGCCAGGACCTCGCGCAGATGCAGCACGCGACCGAACCCATCACGACCAAAGTGGGCGCCATGGGACTGAGCTGCATCGCGATTCCTGGGCATGAGGAAGGAGTCACCATCAAAGTGCTCAGTGGCAATCCGGAGGTTCGAGCCATCGCAGTCCAGGCCGTCCTCGAACACTGGTACCCGGGCCTTCTCCCCCTCTCCGCCACGGATCCCTGGCGCATCGTCACCAACTGCGTCCAGGACGTCGTGGGCGACCGAAGAGCGGAATGGAGGGATGAATGAGCGCGCATGAGCCCACAGAAGGCGTCATCAAATTTGAAGCGATTCACACGCAGAAGGAGCTGAGAGCGCGTGAGCACGGACACCTCGCCTGCCAGATCACGGCATGGCGGGCGATCCTCGCCAGAACCGGTCTCGTAGGACAGGACCCGATGCGTTATGACGGCGCCGGATACGGAAACGTGAGCGGAAGGTTTGGAGCCCCCAGTTCCCCTCCGGGGCGCCGATCATTTCTCGTCACGGGAACCCAGACAGGCGGGGCCGAATGCATCGATCTGGACGATTACGCGGCGGTTCACACCTACGACATTCGCGAAAATCACGTGCGCAGCAGCGGGATGACTCTGCCCTCCTCGGAAGCCATGACCCACGGCGCCATCTACGATCTCTCCAGCACGATTCGATTCGTGTTCCACGGTCATTGCCCCGTCATCTGGCAGAGAGCGCGTGAACTCCGGATCCCGACGACGGATCCCAGCATCGCATATGGAACGCCCGCCATGGCCCGGGAAGTCGGACGTCTCTACCGGGATGGCACCCTCTCCGAGCGGCGCGTCCTCGCGATGGGCGGCCACGAAGATGGAGTCGTCGTGTTCGGCCCCACTCCCAATGAGGCAGGAGCCATCCTGATTTCCACCCTCGCCGACGCCTACGCCCTCGTCTGCGCCGAGCAGGGCGGCGGTCTCTGCCCCATCGACTGAAGGAGTCGTCATGCCTCTCTTGAAGGTCCAGACCAACCACATGCCCGACACCGATCGTGTCGACGGGATCCTCCAGCGCTGGACCTCTGTCCTCTCGGGAGAGCTCGAGAAATCCGAGAAATTCATCCTCGTGGCCCTGGAAGAAAACCCGAACATGGCCTTCGGTGGAACCCGGGATCCCCTGGCCTATGCGGAGCTGAAATCCCTCGGACTCCCGACAGATCGGACGAGCGCGCTCTCCGCGACGCTATGCGCGGACATCGGGCGCGAGCTCGGCATCGAAGAGAGCCGGGTATACATTGAGTTCAGCGCTCCAGAGCGCAGCCACTGGGGATGGAACGGCAAGACCTTCGGATGAAGCCCATGCCCTCCAGGGCGATTTCCCTGGCAACCCGCTGGGGAATGCGCTTTTCTGAGAGTCCAATCCCAGGAGCAGACATGCCGTCACGCCGCCACCCAGCGCTGTTTCTCATCCTCGCCTTCGTCTTCGGATGCAGCGATGCAGAGTCCACGGGGCCCATTGAATCGAGCGAAGATGGAGAGAGCGGAGGATGCATCGACAATGAAGATTGCGAGGACGGAGATCCCTGCACCACGGATGTCTGCGGCGAGGGCAGCGAGTGCGTCCACCTTCCGGAAGCGGGCGTAAGCTGCGACGACACCGACGCCTGCACCACCGACGACCTCTGCGATGAGCTCGGACAATGCGCGGGGATCCTCCTCCCCGGTGTCCCCGACGATCCCTGTCGGGAATGCACCTGTGATGCCGAAGGGGGCTTCACATGCGAGGCCGCCAACGACGGCGGAGAATGCATCGCCAACCCCAGCATCTGCACCTCGGGAGACACCTGCCTTTCCGGCGCCTGTGTCCCGGGCGAACCCGTCGAAATCGACGACGGAAACTCCTGCACGGAGGACTGGTGCGACAAGGGAGTGGTCATTCATCAACCGCTCCTCTCCGGAAAATGCGACGACGGCAATCCCTGCACCGTCGACGACGTCTGCAATCTCGGAAACTGCCAGCCTGGAGATGCAGTTCAATGCGTTCAGGAACCCTGCTCCTCCGGCGTCTCCTGTGATCCGGACGAGGGATGCCAGCAGACCTGGCTGGTCGCCGGATCCGCATGCGATGACGGCAGTCCCTGCACGCAGCTGGATGCCTGTGATGAGACGCACGCCTGCGCAGGAGAGTCCATCCCCTGCACTGACGGGAATCTCTGCACAACGGACAGCTGCGACCCCACGACTGGCGACTGCGTGAACGAGGCGCTTCCCATCCTGAACGGGGAGCCGTGTGTCCCCACCGATACGCTCCTGTGCGCCACGGGCGCACATTGTGAAGACGGTGCGTGCATCGCCGAAGGAGAGGGCAATTGCGACGACGGGAATCCGTGTACCCAGGATATCTGTGGGGTCACCGGTTGCGTCCACGACGCCAATGACACGACCAATGGCGTCCCCTGCATCCTCAATGACATCTGCGCCGAGAGCGCCGCCTGTTCGAGTGGCATCTGCGCGCTCACAGCCGCCATCTCCTGCGACGACGGAGTGGACTGCACCCTCGACGAGTGCATCTCAGGAGTCGGATGCACCTCCACTCCTGCGGACCAGACCGTCACCTGCGGCCAGAGCAACGCCCTCGACTCGGACGGCTGCTGCTGCTTTGCGGAGGATCCCACCGGCGACTACATGAGCGCCCATGTGCTGGACCTCGACTGGGTTCCAACGGGCACGGACATGCACTGCTGCCTCACGCCCGGCAAGACCAACGGGTGCACCGACACCGCCTACATCTCGGTCTCCGCAGACGGCGAAACCTGGGTTGAAGGGACCTCCTTCGCCACGACGAGCCAAAGCAAGCCGGAGGGCGGCTGGGAGAAACACTGCGTCGACCTGATCGCCCCCATGGACTTCCAGTACGTCCGGGGCGCCAATGACAATTGCTACGTCGATCATTTCGAATGCACCACCACCTGCACGGAATGCACGGGAGTGAGCGGTGAGAGCTGTGATGACGGCAATCCCTGCACCGCCGACGCCTGCGACCCCACCACAGGCTGTTCGCACACCCCCACGGAATCTCCGCACTGCCTGTTCCTCAACGACGGCAACAATCTCGTCAGCTTTGGAAAGCTCCCGGAAAATCCCACGCTGGAAGAGGTCCTCGGCGAGGCCTGGCCGTATTTGAACTTCGTGTTCACGGAAGGAGAGACAGCGCTCCGAAAAGAGGGCGTCGGTGTGGTCGGCAATCTCCGTCTGGATCGCAGCGAGGGATACTGGGTGAACCTCGACCTCCCGGCGGGGATGAGCTCCATCGCCATTCCTCTCCCGGGAACCCTGACCGATCCCGATCTCGTCTACTCGATGCCCCCGGGGCTGAGCAGCGTCTCCTTCTCGTGCGGCGAACATGTCGGACTCTCAACCGCACTCCCCGACGCTGTCGAGGCCCTCTTCGAGCAATGGGTCGGAGAAGGTGTGGCGGCATTCCTGAGCGGAGAAAACTGGGTCGGAAGTCTCACGCAGCTCCAGCCCAATCACGGCTACGAGGTCTGGACCGAAGCGGGGGTGTCCCCCCTTCAGTTCCAATGCCCCGCATCGGACGGCGTCGACCCCCACGTGCACGGCTGCATGGATCCCAGCGCCAACAACCATGTCCCCGGCGCGGAGGTGGAGGATGGTTCCTGCGCGTACACGCTTCCGGAGGGATGGAGCACCCCGGGATGGAGCACCGACCAGAAGTCCCAGGCCTTCGCCATCTTCCATGATCTCGATCTCGACGAGGGAGACGCCGTAGCCGCGTTCATCGAAGGGGAATGCGTCGGCGTGGGCCACCCCGACGGCCTCTTCACCACGGTCCCCGTGATGAACGGCGTCTGGGGACTCGATCAGCCCGTGACCTTCCAATGGTACGACGCGTCGGCCGGAGCCGCTCAAGCGCTGGAAGTGAGCGGAGACGTGGTCTGGAACCTCAACGCCAGCTGGTGGATGGGATGCACGGATCCGGGCGCCTCCAACTACGCCCCCTGGGCTGAGTTCGGGACCCCCCACTGCAAATGAAGAAAAGAGGGGGGACCCCGGACGAGGTCCCCCCACGCATCAAGGCTGGATGAAGAACGGGTTCTGGTATTCCGACGTGATCTTCTTCGGACACTCCCCACCCACGGAGAGAGCATTGGCCGCACACGCGGGGACCACTTCTCCCGAGGGCCAGTGGATGGAGCCGACTTCCCACATGTCCTGATGGGTCAACTGGACATCCGTCACCTCGTAGACGAGCTCCCCATAGATGTAGATGCGAACGGTGGCGTAGGAATCTCCATATCCATGGTCGTGCCAGTAATGGACGCCCACTTTGTAGCTCTGGCCGTCCTCTGGGATCTGGAGACTGAGGCTCTCGGGACCCGCGCCGTCCGTGTCATCCAGATCGAGACTGGGATCATCATCGATGCTCGGATCGAATGACCCCCAGTTCGGGTTCGGGTTGAACCAGAAGCAATCGAAGGGGTTGTCGAACCACCCGTCCGGCTGTCCGTCCCCGTCCAGGTCCGGCCCCATCGCATACTCATGCGTGAAGTGGAGATCCAGGTCTGCGCCAGCCTCCGGACCCTGATTCGACTGATCGGGATCAGCGGGCGTATCCCAGAGGACTTCGATGTGAATCGCGTCATATGAAGCGACGATCACCTGAGCAGTCGCCGGCTCACAGCTCTTCTCTCCGACCGCATCGGTCACCTCGAGCTCGAGGTTGTAGACCCCGGCCACATTCACCTCAAACGTCGGGTTGGGAAACATGGTCGTGGGCGAAAAGAACGACACCGAGCCCACGGGCTGACTGACCGACCAGTTCCAATTCATGATCGCCGAGCCCGTCGGCGAGTAGCTCTGGTCTCCGAAGAGATGAAGAATGCTCTGGACCCCAACCTGATCGCCTTCCACCACCTCGATCACAGCGACAGGGCATGTAGCGGGATCCCCGCCTTCCTCGCCCGTCTCTTCACTCGAAATGGGAAGACACACGCCCTCCACACACACGGTGTCCTCGGAGCACGGGACGGTGACCGTCGCAAGACATCCATTATTGAGAACCCCGCACAGCGCAAGCTGTGCATCCCCACTGCAACTCACCGCGCCCGGATCCGTACACGTGTCTTCGCACTCTGCCCCGGTCTCGTCGGCGGTCTCGTCGGCGGTCTCGTCGGCGGTCTCGTCGGCGGTCTCGTCGGCGGTCTCGTCGGCGGTCTCGTCGGCGGTCTCGTCGGCGGTCTCGT
>CAVOCR010000017.1:0-11532 GCA_963694245.1 Myxococcota bacterium | reverse complement strand
GTGGAGGCCTATACCCAGGCGGTGATTCGGGAGCTGGAGACCCGGGCTCATGCCCTCGATGGCCAGGAGATTTCAACGGTCTTTCTGGGAGGGGGAACGCCCGGTCTCTGGGGAGCGGAGCCCGTTCGACGCGTTCTCGAAACGGTCGAGTCCTTGTTTGGTTCTTCGGCCGAACGTGAAGTCACCATCGAGGTGAATCCGGGGGAGTGCGATACCGAAATGCTTCGCGCGTATCGGGAGATATCGGGATGCAATCGCGTGAGCCTTGGGGTCCAGTCCCTCACCGATCGGCTGCTTCAGGCCATGGATCGGATTCATGGTGGCGACGAGGCACGCGCGGCGATGCGGGCGGTGGTGGAGGCGGGTTATCAGACCTGGAGCGCGGATCTGATCTTTGGTCTTCCGGGGCAGGATCTCGCGGGATGGCTTCAAGATCTGGACGAGGTCCTCGAGCACGATTCACCTCATCTGTCGGTGTACAATCTGATGGTGGAGGAGGCGACACCACTGCACACGATGGTGCGCCGCGGCACAGTCGTTCTGCCCGATGAGGGAGTGCAGCTGGAGATGTTGTTGGCGGCTCGGGAACGCATTGAGGCGGCCGGTCTGTCCCGTTACGAAATCAGCAATTTTGCGCGTCCGGGTCACGCGAGTCGTCACAATTCCCTGTATTGGATGGGGCGACCCTATCTGGGCATTGGCGCGGGAGCGCATGGATTCGTTCCGGATGAACGGGAGGGCATTCTCGGGCGGCGGGAGGCGAACATCCGGAAATTCGTTCCCTACATGGATGCAATCACCGCAGAGGGCACAGCCATCGCCAGCGCCGAGGATATCGACGCGCCCATGCATCTGCGGGAGAGGATGATGATGGGGTTGCGGCTCGATGCGGGCATCGATCTGGCAGAAGTGGCGGAGATCACGGGGATTGATCCGGCCGAGGTGATGCGGACCTCCCTGGAGCAGCTGGAGGCCGAGGACTTTCTTTCTCGAGAGGGCTCCGTCGTACGATTGACCGAGCGGGGTCTTCCGGTCTCGGACGCGGTCTTCCTGCGTCTGTTTGAGGAGGCCGCATGACGGCTCCGTTTTCGCTGGAAGCCGACTTCCGTGAAGATGTGCGCACGCGCCTGGCGGCGCTCGACCGTGCGGTTCTGCCAGAGGTGGAGGGCGAGCGTCGTGCCGCGGTTCTCATCTCATTGTGTACACAGGAGGGGATTCCAGCGTGTCTGTTCACGCAGCGGACGGACACGGTGAGCACCCATAAAGGACATGTGAGTTTTCCGGGGGGAATGGTGGATCCTGGAGACAAGGGGCCTGTGCACACCGCTCTCCGGGAGTTGCAGGAGGAGCTGGGCGTTCCCGGCGAATCGGTGGAGATTCTGGGGTTGATGCATGATGCGCGGGCGATCACGGGAGTCCCGGTGACGCCAGTGGTCGGCTTTCTCGGAGAGGTCGGTGATCTCAGCGAACTCCTGCCTCAGCCAGAGGAGATCGCCGATGTGTTCACCTTGAGCTGTGAGCAGCTTCTGGATCCCCGGGAGTCCTCTCTCGTCACCTATGGCACGCGCGGACCCTACCCCGTGTTCAACTCGGGGCCAGCTCCCGTATGGGGTCTGACCGCCTGGATCCTCGCGGTCTTCTTTCGTGAAGGCTGCGGCATGGATGTGTTTCAGGAAGTGTCGCGCTGATCGACACTCAGTGTACGGGCAATGGCAGCGCGACCCGCCATGCCCCTCTCTCTTTCACACAGGTGAGTCGTCCGCCGACGCGGTTCTTGACGATGGCCTTGTTCCCGTCCACCAGCACTTCGGCGACCGTCAGACTGACGGGACTGGACATGCGCGCCTCGAGGAAGTGCTTCCAGTCGCGGGGAAAGGGGTTTTCGCTCGCGAATTCTTCTTCCCATCCCGTGATGGTTTCCCGGGAGAGCACGGATTTCATTTTTTCGACGTCGCCGTCCCGGATCGCGAGGAAATAAGGCTGGGAGCATTCCTTCCGGACCACGGTCTCGACGGGAAGCTCCGCGAGCTTGTGCTGGCACGCCGAGATGGGGAGGAGAAGGAGGAGGAGCGGGATCTTCAGCCAGTTCATTCCATGTCCTCCCCGGATTCCTGCAGCTCGAACGGAAGGTCGAGTGTCGGGGTGTCGGGCAGCGCGCGAATCGTGGTGAGCAGCGTCAGGACGGTTTCGGCCTGGTCTCGTCGGACCACGAACTGGCCCCACCCTCGCTGGAACACGAAGAGATTGGAGTAGGCGCTGTCCTGATTTTCCTCGATCACGAACCAGATGCGTTGTTCACGCAGGGCCTGCGCAAGAAGCTCCGCTTCAAACACATGGCGCAGGCCTCCCACACGAACGAGCTGTCCCCGTTGTTCCGTGCCTTCGTATCGGGCGGCTTCGTTGGCCTCGAGGACTTCGACGAGGCCCCAGTCAAGCGTAGCACTGCTCACAGGTGACTCCAGGGGCGAGAGGCCTTCAGTGTAACGGATTGCGGTTCATTTCGACAGCAGTCCACGAACCGGCTGGATTGTGAGCCATCGCTGGAGTTCGCTGACGCTCCATTGCACGAGTGTGTGGGCGAGGGGTGGGGGCTCGTGGAGGCTCTGATCCTGTCGGTCCGTGATGTTCCATGCACGGAGGCAGGGGATTTCTCCGGGGCAGAGCTCCATGTGAACCTTGAGGTCTCCGCCGATGGCGACGGCCAGACGCGCTCCCCAGGGAAAGTCGAGGCCATTGATCAGCAAGAGATGATCATCGGGGAGAGCGGCGGTGAGCGTGGATCCGTTCATGCCGTCCTGCTTTCCCGGGATGCGATTGGCGCCAAGCAGGGAAAAGAGAGTGGGAAACATGTCGACATGCCCGGACAGGGGGATCGACTCGGGACTTCCGGCTCCACAGAGGATGAAGGGCACCTGAATGCGCTCGTTGTGGAAGACGGGGGCTCCGTGTCCCAGAAATCCGTGTTCCCAGAATTCTTCCCCGTGATCTCCGGTCACCACGAGGATCACCTCGCCGCGGGTGAGGCGCTCCTCGATGGAGGCGACGAGTTCGCCGACGAGGGAGTCCACATATCCGAGCGCGTTCTTGTAGCGATTGTGGATTTTCTGGTGATGGGGAGCGAGTCGCTCATCGCCGATGAAGTGGTCGTAATCCGGTGGAATGACCGGCGTGAACCGCTCGAACTCGGGAGGGTAGAGGTAGTTGTGGTGCGTGGAGTCCATGAACGCGAAGAGGAAGCGGGGCCCCGTGTGTTCCGCATGGAAGGTGGTCTTCAACCATTCCAGGACCTGCCGATCCCCTTCGTCCGAGGGGACGTCGACGAACTCCTGATATTCGTCGAAGTTCTCGAGCATGAAAGCCCCTTTGTTCCATTCTCGAAGCTGCGAAGAGGCCGCGCCCTCGAGGCGGAACCCATTGTCTCGAAGCGCGGTCAGGGGAACGGAGGGGATGGAGCGGGTTTGAAAGGGGGCATAATGAAAGGCGTGGACGCCGTAGAGGAGTGAGAAGACCCCGAATTCCGTCGTATGGCCTCCGCTGAAGTGCTGGTCGGACACCACGCATTCCGGGCGGTTCGCGAGAGCGTGCAGCTCCGGGGTGAATTCGGGCCCAAAATCGAGGGCGCGAAGGGTCTCAATGGTCAGCAGGACAACGTCTTTCTTCTGCTCCAGAACCACCGGTTTCTCCCGGGTCTCCGGCGGATAATGGCAGGCCATCACTTCGAGAAAGGGGCTGGATTCCCCCAGGAGCTGCGAGGCGAATGGAAGCGCACGCACGTATTGGCGCTGTTCGCCGGGAATGCGTGGTCGTGTTCCCATCACGATGCCCACGGTCAGCAGAATCGTTCCGAGTGCGGCCAGCTGAATCCAACGGCGCCCGTTGGAGGATTGAAACGGGGGGAGCTCGCCACGCTTCAGGCACCAGCGATAGATGAAGGGCTCTGCAGCGAAGGAACCGATGCCGAGGGCGAGGATCCCCAGCACCGTTCCAATCGGTATCTGCATTTCCCGTTGAACGTCTGCATTGGTCAGGGTCTTCGCCGCGATGGGACTGAAGAGATGAACTCCCATGATTTCGTAATTACGGGCATCGAGAGAGAGAGCGAAGAAGATCAGTCCTTCGATGACGATGAGAAACCACGGTCCCCATCCCCGGAGGTCTCGTCGTGGCACGAGGCGATCGATCCCGAGGGCGAAGAGGTACAGCACCCCGGAAAGCGTCAGGACTCCGGCGACCACGTATGCGGCGAAGAGAAACCGCATTTCACCGGTCGGAGACGGGGAGAGCGAGAAGGTGAGTCGCCCATCATGAATGACGTAGATCAGCGCCTGAAAGAGGGCATTGAGGAGGACGAAGAGAAGAAGCACACCTCGCGTGGACGCACGCTGTGCACTGGAGGTCGCATGGGCCGCAACATCGCGGGAAGGGGCTCGTTCGGACACGTGGACCTCGTGAATGGTCTGAGAGTGACAGAAGCGTTACATCTGCGCCAGCACTGGTGCAGGTGCACGTCGTTGCGAGGGCCCCTGGGCACGTGCTAAGGGAAGACCCTACAAGCAGGGAGTCGATGACCATGGACAAGACCTATCCAGACGCCGCCGCGGCCCTCGCCGACATTGAGGATGGAGCCACCGTTCTGAGCGGTGGATTTGGGCTCAGCGGGAATCCCGAGAATTGCATTCAGGCGCTGCACGCCTGTGGTGTGCAGGGGCTCACCGTGATCTCCAACAATTGCGGGACCGATCATGAGGGCCTTGGCTGCCTGCTCCAGTCGCGTCAGATTCGAAAGATGATTTCAAGCTACGTGGGTGAGAACAAGGAGTTTGAGCGCCAGTTCCTATCCGGGGAGCTGGAGGTGGAACTCTGTCCTCAGGGCACCCTGGCCGAGCGCGTGCGTGCAGGCGGCGCGGGCATTCCGGCGTTCTTCACTCCAACGGGGTTCGGGACGAAGGTCGCGGAGGGCAAGGAGACGCGCAACATCGGCGGGAAGGATTGTGTGCTGGAGACGGCACTCACGGGAGATTATGCCATCGTGAAGGCCTGGAAGGGCGACAAGCATGGCAACCTCGTCTACCGAATGACTTCTCGGAATTTCAATCCGATGATGGCGACTGCGGGTCGGATCACGGTGGCGGAGGTCGAGGAACTCGTGGAGCCCGGTGAACTGGATCCGGACGCGATCCACACACCCGGGATTTTCGTGCAGCGCATCATTCAGGGAGCGGATTACAAGAAGCCCATCGAGCAGCGCACCACCCGGTCACGGGGTTGAGGAGCAGATCATGCCTTTGAATCGAGATCAGATCGTCGCACGAGTGGCACAGGAGCTGGAGGACGGCTTCTATGTGAATCTGGGGATCGGCATGCCGACCCTCGTCGCCAATCACATTCCGGCAGGAGTGGAGGTGGTTCTTCATAGTGAGAACGGGTTGCTGGGGATCGGACCCTTTCCCTGGGAGGGGGAGGAGGACCCTGATCTGATCAACGCCGGAAAACAGACGGTGACGACACTGCCGGGCAGTTCGTTCTTTTCCAGTTCGGACAGCTTCGCGATGGTGCGTGGGGGCCATGTGGATCTCACGGTCCTCGGGGCCCTGGAGATCAGCGAACGCGGGGACATCGCGAATTGGATGATCCCCGGCAAGATGGTGAAGGGGATGGGCGGGGCCATGGATCTGGTGGCCGGTGCTCGCCGCGTGATCGTGACGATGACGCATACCTCGAAGGCGGGAGCGCCCAAGATCCTGAAGGAGTGCCAGCTCCCCATCACTGGAAAGCGGTGCGTCGACATGATCGTGACGAACTACGGCGTGTTCCAGGTCGGAGTCGACGGGTTGACGCTTCTTGAGCGTGCGGAGGATGTCTCGTTGGAGCAGATTCGCGCGGCGACCGATGCGGACTTCCAGGTCGCGGACGATCTGGGCGTGCTGCCGGTCTGAGGCCTTCCCTGACGATGCTCTCTTCCTCCGAAGCTTCCACCAACTCCGTTCGGCTCTGTCCGATAGCCTCCGGCGTCGCCGTCCTCTATCTCGTGGGGGTGGTGCTCGCCTGGTACGCTCATCGGGACAGCATGTTCGGGACGCAAGTCACCGTGGTTCCCCTGTATTGCCTGGGGGTCGCGCTCTGGTGGGGAACGCTTCGGTACACCCGCGGATTGCGACTCCAGGACCTGGGACGGGAGGCGATCACGGTCGCAGTGACGAGTCTCGGGCTGTTTGCTCTTCTCTGGTATTTTGGTCGGCGAGGCAGCTATCCACTCGCGCTTCCGACGGATCCCAACGGTCTGGAGAGGCTCCTCCCCTTCTTCTATTTCGCCTTTTCCTGCGTTGTGATGCGCATGGTGTTTCCATTGTGGATCGCGCGGAAGTTTCTGGGGACCGGTCCCCGCGACTACGGCTACCGCATTCGGGGCATGAGCCGGGTGGCCTGGGTGTATGGCGTGTTGCTGCTGGCGGCGGTGCCCATGGTCTGGTTCGCTTCCATGCGTCCCGACTTCATTCACAAGTATCCTCTCTGCAGGACGGCGATCGAAGACGGGACCCTTCTGCTGGGAACGTTCGTTGTCTATGAGCTCGCGTATTTGATGATCTTCGTCTCCGGGGAGTCCTTCTGGCGAGGCTATATCCTCTTTGGGCTGAATCGACGACTCGGTCTGAATGCGCTCTTCTTCATGCTTTTCCCCTATGTGCTCTCGCACCTGGGAAAGCCGATGTTTGAGACCCTTGGAGCCATCGCAGCGGGTCTTCTGCTCGGGGGCCTCGCGCTGGCGCACGGCTCATTCTGGCTGGGTGTCGCATTGCATTATGGCGTCGCGGTGATGATGGATCTCTTTGCCCTCGTTGCCCGCGGCGTGAGCCTCATTCCGGGAGGGAGCTGATGCGCGTTCTTGGGATTGATCATGGCCAGGCGCGGATTGGTCTGGCGTTGAGTGACCCGATGGGTCTGCTGGCGTCGCCTTTCCAGGTGTTGGAGCGCCGGAGACGCTTGAAGCAGGATTTGAAGGTCATCGCGGGAATCGTCGAAGAGCATGCGGTCCTGGCGATTGTCGTGGGAATGCCCTTTGAGATGAGCGGCGAGGCGGGAAAGAAGGCGGCAGAGGTTCGTCAGTTCATTCGGAATCTGAAGACGCATGTGAGCGTGCCGGTTCATGAATGGGATGAGCGGTTGACCACGGTCGCCGCGGATCGTGCGCTCGACACCATGAAAGTTCGGGGGAAGCGTCGAAAGGAACTCGTGGATCAGATGGCCGCCGCGGTCATCTTGCAGGGCTATCTCGATGCGCAGTCGGGCCCTTTGGATCATGAGGAGTGGGATGCGTAGGCTGCTTTCGTTTCTCGTGACCTCCCTCGGAGTGTGTGCGTTGGTGGCGATGGGGGTCCTCTTCCAGGGGTGGACCGAGTGGGCCGCTCGTCCCATCGATGCGAGCGCCACGCAATCCGTGCATGTGGAGATTCCCGCGGGGAGTTTTCAATCCGCGATGGATGCCCTGGAGTCGAGCGGCTTGATCGACAATCCCTTCGCCTTCCAATTGCTTGCCTGGAAAGGAGATCGGAGCCGGAAGGTGCAGGCGGGGGCGTTTGCGTTGGATCCGCGCTGGTCCCCGGATGAACTCCTCGAGAAGCTTGTGAACGGAGCGCCCACCGCCCAGCGGCGTCTGGTCATCTCGGAGGGATTGAACATCTGGCAGCTGGCACATCGTATCGAACGCGTCGGGATCGGAAGCGCGTCGGACTTTCTGAAACTCGCTCAGGATTGGAAGAGGGCGACCCGGCTGGGTATTCCGGCGATTCGTCCGAATCCGGCGCTCCATGGCAATCTGAGTCTCGAGAATGTCCACCCATTCGAGGGATATCTCTTCCCGTTGACGTATGCACTTCCCTGGAATGCTCGCCCCGAGGACGTCATCACACGTGCGACAGCGCGGTTCTTTGAGGTCTGGGAAGAGCTCGTTGGGACGCACCGGACGTCGTATGAGGCTGTGAAGGCGGAGCATCATCTGACCGATCATGACCTGGTGATTCTCGCGTCCCTCGTGGAGAAGGAGGGCATCGTCGACGCGGAGCGTCCTCTCATCGCGAGCGTGTTCTACAATCGGATCCGTGAGGGATGGAAGCTGCAGACCGATCCGACTCTCATTTATCATCCGGAGAAGCACACGGAGAAGCCGTCTCCCACACATCGCCGGGATCGGAGCAATCCGTACAACACCTATGCCCATCGGGGACTTCCGCCCGGTCCGATCGCGAACCCGGGTCGGGCGTCTCTCGAGGCTGTTCTGGCCCCGGCCGAATCGGATTATTTCTTTTTCGTGGCCCGCCGCGATGGCAGCCGGCAGCATGCATTCAGCAAGACCCTTGATGGACATCGGAAACGGATTCAGGAGCATTTGAAATGAGCGCATTCACACGCGGCGGCTTCTGGGTGGGCGCGATCGGATTCTTCGCAATCCTGGGGCTCGCACATCTCGATTTCGTGCTTCCGGAAGGACTCACGGTGGAGGGACTTCATCTCGCCGCAGTGGTCTTTCTCATGGCCACCTGGTGGGTCACGGAGGCGCTGCACCTCGCGGCCACCTCCCTGATCCCGCTGGTCGCATTTCCACTTCTCGGAATCGCGACTGTCAAGGAGGTGTCTCCGGCCTACGCGGATCGATTCATTCTCCTTCTGATGGGAGGTTTTTTCGTCGCGCTGACTCTGGAGAAGTGGAATCTGCATCGGCGGATCGCGCTTGGGATTCTCCGCCGGATTGGGACCGAGCCTCGCCGTCTGGTCTTGAGTTTCATGATCACGACGGCGGTTCTCAGCATGTGGATCAGCAATACGGCGACCACGCTGATGATGTTGCCCATCGCGATGGCCATCCTCGTTCGAATGTCGGATGCGGGCATGGAGAATGATCGGGTCGAGGGGGTCGGCATCGCGCTCATGCTCGGGATTGCGTACGCGGCGAGCATCGGGGGGATGGGAACGCCGATCGGGACGCCGCCCAACATCATTTTCCTCAAGCTGTATGAAGAGCAGTTTCCGAACGCGGAGCCGATTGGATTTCTCACCTGGATGCTTCTCGCGCTCCCGATCGTCGCCGTGATGCTGGCGGTGGCCTGGTATCACCTGGTGGAGCGTGTGGGTCGGATTCCCCGAGGCGTGGGGAACACTTCGAATGCAGGGGAAGGCCTCCACCCCGATGGATCGGTCGGAGATTCCGCGGCGAAGGTACTGGAGGAAGAGCAGGCGGAGCTGGGACGGATCACCCGTCCCGAGGTGCGCGTGGCCATTGTCTTCGGGATCACCGCGGCGCTCTGGGTGTTTCGTCGTTCGATTCCCCTCGGAGAGGGAGGATGGATCATCCCGGGGTGGTCGGATGTGCTGGGCCTCGGAGGTCAGGTGGATGACTCCACGGTGGCACTGGCAGCGGCTCTGGCGATGTTCATTCTTCCGGCGGGTACCGGGAAGTCCGGTGAGCGCCTGTTGGACTGGGCGACGGCGGTCAAGATCCCCTGGGGGCTGCTGCTTCTGTTCGGAGGCGGGATCGCGCTCGCTCGCGGATTTGCCAACACGGGCCTCAGCGCCTTTCTGGGTGAACAGCTCGTGGCGCTCTCGATGGTGCCCACATTGGTCATGGTGGCGGTGACGGCCCTGCTCGTGACCTTCCTCACCGAGGTGACGTCGAACACGGCGACAACCAACATCCTGATTCCCATTCTGGGTGCGGCGGCCGTCGCGATGGATGCGGATCCGCTGCTTCTGATGCTTCCTGCGACCTTGAGCGCGTCGTGCGCGTTCATGCTTCCGGTCGCGACGGCTCCCAACGCCATCGTGTTTGGTTCAGGGTGGATCACGATCCCTCAGATGGCGCGTGCGGGCTTCGCCCTCAATGTGATTGGCGTGGCCGTGATCAGCCTACTGCTCCACTTTGTCGCCTTCCCCATGCTGGGTGCCCTCTAGCCTGTTGTTCAAATGGCGCTCGTTCGTGGACTGTGGAACAATCCCTCCACTTGGCATTGATTTGTTCTCAAGGTACCCATGCCCCTGCATCGCGTTGTTCCGTTGCTCTTCATGAGTGGCTTTTGTGGCCTTGTCTATCAGACAGCGTGGCTGCGTGAACTTCGTCTTGTGTTTGGGGCTTCCACCGCTGCTTCGGCGGCGGTTGTGGCGATTTTCATGGGCGGCCTCGGACTGGGTGGATTCCTATTCGGAAAACGAGCGGATGCCTCCGAGCGCCCGTTGGGCTTGTTTGCACGTCTGGAAGGGGCGGTCGCGGTGGCAGCGATGGCTTCCCCTTTCCTGATCCTCGGAGTGCGGGAACTCTATTTCTCCCTGGGCGGCGCGACGGCCATGGGGACTCCTCTCGCCACGGTGCTGCAGCTCGTTCTTGCGGCTCTTGTTCTCGGGATCCCGACCGTGCTGATGGGGGGAACGCTCCCGGCGGCAGTCCGCACGGTGCAGGGAGATTCGGATGTGGGGCGCCGCAGTCTCGCGTTTTTGTACGGAATGAATACCCTGGGAGCGGTCCTGGGAGCGGTCCTCGCGACGTTCTTCATGCTCGAGATCCTCGGAACCCGCTCGACGATCTGGGTGGCGGGCTGCCTGAACATGCTCCTTGCCGTCGCGGCCAATTCGATGGCCCGAAAGGCTGTCTCTGTCCCGGAGACTGTGGAGGATCATCCCGACGAGCCCCCCCTGGCCCCTCTGGGTCTTGTGCTCGGTTCCGCGGCTCTGGTGGGTTTCGCGTTTTTTCTGATGGAGATGGTCTGGTATCGCCTTCTCGGTCCCCTGCTCGGGGGGAGCGTGTTCACCTTTGGTCTCATTCTCGCGGTGGTGCTGCTTGGGATTGGGATTGGCGGCACCGTCTATGCCCTGACCGCTGGGGATCGTCGGGCCACTGTGTTTGGGTTTGGCGTCACCTGTGGGCTGGAGGCTCTGGCGATCGCGTTTCCGTTCGCGCTCGGAGATGACGTGGCCGTGTTGGCGATATCGCTCCGTGAATGGGGGCTGGAGGGCTTCTCCGGGCTGGTTTCGGGCTGGTTTTGTGTGGCTTCCGTGCTCTTGTTGCCCGCGTCCGTCATCGCGGGATTCCAGTTTCCCCTTCTCGTCAATCTTCTGGGTCGCGGGAGCCGCTCGGTGGGGCGAGAGCTCGGCATGACGTACGCGTTCAATACGATGGGGGCGATCCTCGGCGCTCTCGCAGGCGGATTTGGACTGCTCTCCTGGTGGGGCATCACTGGATGCTGGTGGCTGGTCGTGGGTCTTCTCTCTGTTGCTGCGCTGGGAGCGGCCAGAGTCTCGCGAGCAGGCGCCCTGACGTTGATTCCCGTGTCCCTGGCTCTGATTGCCGTGGGATTGATGAGCGCGACAGGACCGACTGCCGCCTGGAGGCATCAGCCCATCGGGGCGGGTCGGATTCAATTACCGGATACCTCCCCCCAATCGGTGAAGCGTTGGCAGCGCAAGGTGCAACGCCTGACGCAATGGGAAGCGGAAGGAAAGGAGAGCAGCATTGCGGTGTTGAACTCGAATTCCCTGACGCTCTCCGTG
>CAVOCR010000016.1:0-11650 GCA_963694245.1 Myxococcota bacterium | reverse complement strand
TCGTCCTCCATTGGGCAGAGGGATCGGAAGGTCTCTGGAGAGGAAGTGGAACAAGAGGGCGAAGATGCCGGCTCTTCCGTTTCCGACGACCACACGTGGGCGGATGATGGTGCAGGGGATGGCGCGACGTGCCATGAGCTGGACGGCTTCTTCTGCCGCTGCCTTTGTTCGAGAATAGGGATTGCGAGGTGCGAGCGCGGTGGTCTCCCGCAGCGGGGAGTGGTCGGGACTTCCGTAGACGGTGCTCGACGACATGTGAATGAAGTGAGCCACGCCTGTGTTCTGAGCGGTTTCGAGAGCCGCCCGGGTTCCTTCGACATTGATTCGCCAGTATTCCAATTCGGGGGCTCGGGCGATCGAGGGGAGGGCAGCGAGGTGATGCACGATCTCTGCGCCTTGAAAGGCTTTCTGGAGGGCGGCCCGGTCGCGAATGTCCGCCTGGATGAAGGTGTCGGCCTTCAACGAGGGTCCGGGCGCATGCTGATCGAGCCCGACCACGGAGTGGCCGCGGGCGGTGAGAGCATTCACGAGAGCGGTTCCGATGAATCCGCTGGCGCCGGTGATGGCGATCCGCTTCATGGTCTCTCTTTCCCCGTCCCCTTTTGGAGTTCTGATTGGGTCCGCATTATACTCGTGATTCACCGTGAACCCTCGCGATTTCAAACACGCGATGGCTGTTCGAGAGAGGATCCGGAGACTGGAATGTACATCCTGGGCGTCTCGGCCTTCTACCATGACAGTGCAGCGTGTCTCTTGCGAGAGGGCCAAGTCATCGCTGCGGCTCAAGAAGAGCGATTCACCCGTCGTAAAAATGACTCCGCGTTTCCCTTGAATGCCATTCAGTATTGTCTGCAAGAAGGTGGAATAGGCGTCGAGGATCTGGAGATCGTCGCCTTTCATGAGAAGCCGATTGTGAAGTTTGAGCGCGCCATGGAGACATTTCAGGCGGTTGCACCTCGAGGGATGTCCACGTTTGTGCGAGGGATGCCGAGCTGGTTTCGGGAGAAACTGCGTTTTGCGGATATTCTGAAGTCCCAGCTTGGGTATCGCGGGGAGGTTCTCCACGCGAGTCATCATGAATCGCATGCAGCGAGCGCTTTTTTCCTTTCCCCTCATCAAGAGGCGGCGGTGATCACGGTGGATGGGGTCGGCGAATGGGCGACCAATGTGATTGGGCATGGGCAGGGCAATCGCGTCACGCTTCATCAGGAGCTTCGATTCCCCCATTCGCTCGGTCTTCTCTATTCGGCCTTCACCCAATACCTCGGATTTCGGGTCAACAGGGGCGAGTACAAGGTCATGGGACTGGCTCCCTATGGAGAGCCTCGGCATGTGGACACCATCCTGGGCCAGTTGCTGGATTTGAAGCCGGATGGGAGCTATCGCCTCAACATGCAGCATTTTGCGTTCCTGAAAGGGGAGACGATGCTGGAGGAGTCGTTCAGCAGTCTCTTCGGGGCACCCGTACGGGCATTTGAAGATCCCCTCTCCTCGATTCATCTGGACGTTGCGCGGTCCATCCAGGAGGTGGTCAATGAGGTGCTTCTTCGTCAGGTGCGTCATGCGCATGCGTTGACCGGGGCGGACGCCCTGTGCATGAGCGGTGGTGTCGCACTGAACAGCGTCGCGAATGGTCGGATCCTGCGAGAGGGTCCTTTTCAGAAGATATGGGTACAGCCCGCGGCTCATGACGCAGGGAGCGCCCTCGGTGCGGCTCTTGTGGCGTGGCACCATCATGCGGGCAATCCGCGCACGTCGGGGGGAATGGATGGGATGCAGGGCGCCTTGCTGGGTCCTGAGTTCGATGGGCCTGCTTGCGCGGAGGCGTTGAAACGCCGAGGTCTTGAGGCCGAAGAACTGGATGTGGCGGCGATGGATGCCGAGGTCGCACGTCGGATCGCTCAAGGCGAGGTGGTGGGCTGGTTCCAGGGGAGGATGGAGTTCGGGCCACGAGCGCTGGGAAGTCGCAGCATTCTGGCTGACCCACGGGGAGAGACGGTTCAGCGACGGGTGAATGAGCGGGTGAAATTCCGTGAGGGGTTTCGTCCTTTTGCACCTGCGGTCCTTGCGGAGGATGCGAGCTCCTGGTTTGATCTTCCGGGTGGGACGAGCCCGTACATGCTCTTCGTCGTTCCCGTCACGGCGGCTCGGCGGATTCCCGTGGATGAATCGGAGTGCACTGGACTCGATCGCCTTCACATGAAGCGCTCTCAGGTCCCGGCGGTCACTCATGTGGATGATTCTGCACGGGTTCAGACAGTGACCGCGCACGCCCATCCACGACTCCATTCATTGCTGCAGGCGTTCAAGGTGGAAACGGGGGTCGGCATGTTGCTGAACACCAGCTTCAACCTGAGGGGTGAACCCATTGTCTGTACTCCAGACGATGCAGTGGCCTCTTTTCTGGCGAGCGGTTTGGATTCTCTGGCTCTGGGGCCCTTCCTGTTGACGCGGCCCACTGGAGCGGAACCCACGGGCGAATGCCCTCCTCCTCCGTCCGTGGAGAAGGTGCCGCGGATCATGGCCGCGCGGTTTTTTGGAACAGGAATCGCGGTGATGGCGCTGGTGATGAATCATTGGACCGGAGGCTGGGATCAGAGCGTGCGCTGTATTGGCTTCGCTTCCATTGCCTGGATCGCGGTTGTGTTCGCGCTCTTTCTTCCTGCGTGGCTGGCGCGTCTCCAGCAGGGATTGGAGAAGGGTGTGCGCAGCCTTCTGAGGGGAGTGACCGCCGTCGTGCTCGTGGGCGTGTATCTTCAGGTCATTCTCCCGATGAGCTATTTTCGTCGGTTCGGGGGGAGGGATCTCCTCGAGCAGAAGCTTCATCCCGAGCGCAAGTCGTATTGGTCGGCGGTCCGGGGGATCGGCGAGGATCATTCGCGCATGTTCTGAGCGGGGAGATGCCATTCGTGGAATCCTTCCGGCGGGTTCGAAAGTGGCTCTCCGTGATTCCTTCTGCCATGGTGGGAGGCGAGTCATTGGAGAGAAGCGTGGAGAGGCTTTGATGTTTCGACTCTTTCGAGAGTTCATGATGTTCAGCTGGAGTCAGAAGAAGTTCTGGCTGGTCCCCATTCTATTGGCTTTGACGCTGGTTGGAGGGCTGGTGGTGATCAGTGAATCCAGCATGCTCAGCGCTTTCATCTATCCCTTTTTCTAGAAATCGGTTGTTCATGGAGGGTGCGATGGAGTTCCACAACTCTGATGTCGTCTGGAAGAGAAGGAGCCCTCGTGTCTTCGGGGGCCTGCTCGTTCTGTGTTTTGGCATGGCCTGCAGTGATCCGTCCTCGGGGGGTGTCGGCGTCGACACGGTTCCAGCTGGGGGCGATGTGTCTCCGCCTCAGGACATGACTTCCGAAATCGATGTACCGGTCATTCCAGACGCTGATGGGGCTCCCTTGTCAGACACGGGAGATGCGCTCGCCGATGTTCTCCCTGACGTGGAGGTGTCTCCGGAAGACGTGGGTTCCGCGGACGATGTGAAGGGGGATGTTCTTGGTGAGACGGATGCTTCCGTTCCGGATGGTGAGGGTGAAGACACCTCCGTTTCCATTCCTGATTCTCTTCCCGTGGATGGAACGGATCCGTCGGATGGAGGGAGTGTGGAGGCGGATGTCGACCCACTCGCGGATATTTCGCCACCTCCCGTGGATGTCGGAGGGGGAACGAATGGTTTACTCGACCCCTGCCCTGCTGTGATTCAGGTCGCCGCGCCCATCGCTGATTTGTTCACAGCCGTGGGTCAACCCGTGGAATTGGAGGCGAAGCTGGTCCCCGTGGGCCTTCCAATCACCGATTGGACGGGGCACCACGTGGAGTGGGGGATTGGGAGCGGCACTGTGGTCGCGACGACCCTCATCGACGCGGTCGGCAATCTCGGGCAGAGCTCGGGAATGGCGACTTTCATGGACGTGGATACGACTGTGATTCAAGCGCGTCTCGTGACTCCGGAAGGCATGTGTGAATGGAGCTCACCCGTGAGCTTTCATGTCTGCGGAGAATGGGTGGACGAGGGGTTTGAGCCGGCAGGCCCTCCGGGATGGGTGCTCTATGGGAACGCCGTGTATCCGGGGAACGGAACCGTCGAATTGACGGGGAATGTCACGGGAAGCGGAGGCGCTCTCTACAATGATGCCGTGACTGTCAGCGAGGGGAATGCCTCGATGGAGATGACCTTCTCCACGGGAGGCGGTTCCAACACCGGCGCAGACGGTTTTGCGCTGACCATCGTCAACCTGGACACCGTGCAGGAGTTGATCTCGATGCTCGGGAGCGCCTCGAACGGCGGCGGTCTTGGCTATGGCGTCAGCGGCGCCTATGGCTCGTGGGTGGGAGACGCGCTCCATGTGGAAGTCGATACCTGGTACAACTTCATTCCGAACAATCCGCACACGGATCCGGTGGATGCGAATCATGTCTCCATCAATTTGAATGGGGATCCGGGAAATCACATCTGGTTCCAGGCCATCCCGTCCATTGAAGATCAGTCCTTGCATACGATTCGTGTGGATGTGATTGGCTCCATCTTCAAGGTCTTCTATGACGGTCAGCTGCTGGTGACTCAAGAGGTCCAGGGGCTCGACTTTAGAGGCGGGTACATCTTCTTCTCAGCGAGTACCGGATGGGCGACCAACTTCCATACGATCGATCACCTTCAGGTCATTCACGGCTGCAAATAGACGCGTGAATCGCAGCGTTTGTCGAGGGTTCCGTTCGCTGGCATCCCCTGCGCATGGATGAAGGTGGATCTGTGCGAAGGCGTCCTGTTGGAGCGCTTCATCGGGTCTGAATTGAAAGGAGATTCGACTAGAATGCGGCCTGGACGCTGTCGCCTTCAGGGAGACGCTGCAGGGGCTCGAAGCCCATGGGTCCGTAGATGTCCAGGTACCCTTTCCAGACGCCCTCGCAGATGCTCGCGACCGCGCATTGCTCGCAGGTGGGCGGATGGGCTTTCAGGTCGAAGCGCTTGCGCTCCTGCCAATTGAAACGTCCGCGTCCTTCGTCCACGGCCTCGACCCCAAATCCGATTCCATCGGTTTTGATGGAGCAGTAGGTGGAGAGATCCCGGTACTCGCCCATGTACTTTCGGAGCATGGATTCGCGGGTCACGAACTCCTTGGGAAGCTTGCACATGGGCACGCCTCCGAAGGTGAAGGTCTTCTGGTAGTGGAATTCGTTCAGCACCACGCATTTCATCAATTGCGGGGCGACGTCATCATAGCTCGGAGTCAGATCCGTGCTGCCTTCGGCGAATCCTTCCGGGCGAATGAAGTTGTACCGGAGGTCATCGAGTCCCAGTTCATCGAAGAAGAATTTCTGCATCTTCAACTGATGGGGCGCATTCCAGCCATTCAGCACCACATTCACGGACACGCCGTCTTTGAGGTAGCCCTCTTTTCGCTTCTCGAGCAGGTAGCGGATCGCCTTGCACTTCTTTTCGAAGTTGCCGGGGACTCGTGTCAGCTTGTCTTCCAGTTCGGCGGTGTGGCCGTGCATGGAGATGGTGACGCGACTGAGACCCGCGTCCAGGATCTTGTCCGCGAATTTCTTGTGGCGAAGTCGATTCGCGTTGGTCGCGATCACGATGCGGCTGTAGCCGAGGTCCTTCGCCATCTGGACCGATTCGATGATATGGGGATAGGTCGTGGGCTCCCCTCCGAGAAAACCGAGCGAGCGGACACCGTCGTGGTACCAGCGCTTCAGCTCACCCTGCATCTCCTCCCAGGCCATGAAGGTGTTTTCATCGCCCTTGGGGAAGCCATCGAGGCAGAACACGCATTTGTTGTTGCAGACCTTTCCGATGTTGATCTCGACGTTCTTCCGCGTATCCCGAATGGGGTTGAACGGGCGTGAATCATCCGCCGACTGGGGCGTGTAATCGAGATTCATCGTCATGGAAACCGGTCCTCTTCTGGGCAGCACGAGGCTGCATACGCTCTCAGTCTACCTAAATTTTCGGCGATTTCCACGTTTCAGTTGTGGGGTGAGAGTGTTCCCCACTGGAACCCGTTTCCGGGATGATACGGCGCGGCAGGCGGAAATGGAATCTGGATTCCGGTTTACCACTGTCCGTGCGAGCCATGCGACCCGTGGGAACCATGCGATCCGTGCGAGCCATGCGATCCGTGGGAACCATGCGATCCGTGGGAACCATGCGATCCGTGGGAGGCATGCGACCCGTGTGAACCATGCGACCCGTGGGAACCGTGCGAGGCGTGGGAACCGTGTGAACCATGCGACCCGTGTGAACCATGCGACCCGTGGGAGGCATGCGAACCATGTGAACCGTGCGAGGCGTGTGATCCGTGTGAACCATGCGACCCGTGTGAACCATGCGACCCGTGGGAGGCATGCGATCCGTGCGACCCGTGGGAGGCATGCGAACCATGCGACCCGTGGGAGGCATGCGAACCATGCGAACCGTGGGAGGCATGCGAACCATGCGAACCGTGTGAACCATGCGAACCATGCGAACCGTGGGAGGCATGCGAACCATGCGAACCGTGGGAACCATGCGAACCATGCGACCCGTGGGAACCATGCGAACCATGCGACCCGTGGGAACCATGCGACCCGTGCGAACCGTGCGAGCAATGCTGCGCAAGGATCAGGCCATCGGCCTCACCCATGTTCACGAGCGCTCCTGCTTGCGCAAGAAGGTTGCTCGTCACATCGCTTTCGCCCGCCTGGCGAATCTCTTCGCTTTGCAAAAAGTTCGCGGGCTTGCGCGTGAGCGTTGGGATTCCGGGTCCCTTGTCCTTTGTGTCTCCAGCCATGACATTCCTCTCACGAATTGGCTGTTTTCGTGCGTGGGCTCATTAACGGGGTCCACGAGACCTCGCCATACACACGTCACCATAAGAGCATGCGACTTACTCCGTGTCCAATGAAATCGGAACCAAATCGGCAGCATGCGCCGGCCACAATTCATCATAACGGTTGTAGACGCCCATGCATACTTGATTGAGTTCGCATTGTTCGCAGGGTGTGAGCATCGTTCGCTTTCGGTCGGGCTTCCAATTGTAAAAGTCATCGAAGACGACTTTGCCGGGTTCGGCGGCCCATTCCACCGTGACGCGGGGGTCCCAGTGGAGGTCGTTGCTGAGCATGCGGTGTTCGCCCAGGAGACACATCGGGACTCCAAAAAACCGGAGCACTGCAGTCTGAGCCCGTGCAGGGACCTGGGGCAGGATTTCGGCGAGCTTTGCCTGGGGGACGGCGAGGTCCGCGTAGGAGTCGAGGGCGGCGCCTTCGGGGGTCGTGTTCGAGATCACGATGAGCTGGGCCCCGAGCGAGTCGGCGAGGGCGACGGTGTCGGGAAGGCAGTCGATGTTCTTTCGGGTCATCACGGTATTCACGTACGCCCCGAATCCAGGCTTCAATTTCTGGGCGAGGGTCAACGCTCGCGTCACCTGGTCGAAGCTGCCGGGGCGTCCCGCCAGCGCGTCATGGACTTCGGCGTTGGGTCCATGAAGCGAAAAGAGTCCCTCGTCGAGATGGGGGAGCGCCCGCTTCGCGAAATCTTCCCGCGCAAGCATGGTTCCTATGGTTCCGACCGAAGTGCGCATTCCCAGTTTCTTGGCGAGTGCGAGCACTTCCACGAACTGGGGATGAATGGTCGGTTCGCCCCCTGTTACGTGAATGTTGGTCACCCCTCTGGAAGCATGGGTCCGGAGAACGGTCGCCGCTCGAGCCCAGTTCACGGGAAAGGGTTTGAATTTGCGCATGCGGTGATCTTCAGAGCAGAAGACGCATCGCTCAGGACAGGTATACGTGAGGTGAAGCTCCAGGCGCTCCATGACCTGTCCGTTGGGACCGATCCAGGGGGTTTCCTCGTTCAAGACGCCCCTCCTCGTCGTTGGACGCGGTACCGGGCGTAGGGTTCGTAGAGAGAGCGACAGAAGGAGCTGAGATGCCCGTCGACAGCATGGGTCGATTCCCAGACGTGTGTCGAGAGATTGGCCTGCAGAATGTCATTCACCCGCCGGGCTCCCTCGTCGAGTGCCTCCTGGCTCGGTGGCTCGTCGAGAGTTCCGATCATCGTCAAGTCACGCGTGTCGTCGAGGGCGCCCGAGAGACCGAGGTTGCTGGGATGAATGGTGCGATCCGAGTCGATCACGAGCCCCGTGTTGAAGAAGGGGGTGGGGGCCCATGTGAAGAGATTGCGGACGTAGAAGCGCTCGTTTCGTTCCCAGCGTTTCTGGATGGCCTGGCTCATGCGTGCGAATTGCTGTTCGAGCGCCACGAGCTGCGTGTCTTTCCAGGGGATGTAGTAGCCGGGGAGGAAATTGAATCGCCAGAAGCCCAGGGACGCGAGGTGCTCAAAGTTTTCTGCGGCCCGCTCTGCAGTGGCCGGTGGGATGGTCTGTGTGATCACCACGCGGGGGGTCTTCAGGAGCTCCTCGCGAAGGGAAAGAATGTGATCATAACAATCCGGGACATCTTCCAGGGCTCGCCGAGCCCGGCGATGATCCTCCGGTTTTCCATCCATGGACAGTGTCAGAACCCCTTTGGGATAGGCCCGGAGGTACTCCAGCCATTCCAGATCGAGTCCCAGTCCGTTGGTGCTGAGATAGATGCGTCTGATGTTGTCGTGATGAAGAGCTTCTTCAAAGGCGGCTCGAACCACATTGGGCACGAGCAGCGGTTCTCCCCCGAAGAGCTTGATGTCGCCGCCGCCGTATTGATTCGCGAAGAGCCGGACGGATTCTCGGGCGTCTTCCTCTGTGAGAGAGGGCCAGCCGTCCTTTGCCGTCGGACAATACGTGCAGCGCAGATTGCAGGCACGAGTGACAGTCAAAAAGAGGCGCTTTCCCATGGGTGGATGCCTGGTGGCGCAGAGGACGGATCCTCTGAAGCCGATCTACATCGAGCACTCAGCCGCCGCGGGCTCGACCCGAGGACGACTTGTGATCCAGCGACGGAAGATCTTTTCGATGCTTCCATCCTTGTCATTCGCGAGCTTCTCGAACAGAAGCGCTGAGATGGCGTAGTGCTCGCGACATTTGGGGGAGCGTGGACGCTGCCCGAAGATGTCGGCACCTCGACTCGGATTTTGACCGGTCATCATGTAGTTGTGCATCGGACACACGCCGCAAAAAGGCTTGTTCCAACAGGTATTGCACGAGGGCAGGGTGTCCTGGAGGGACGCAATGGCCATCGCTTTTACCGTGGGATGTTGAATCATGTCCGCGTACGTGGATTCACCGACCTTGCCGATCTCGAAGAGGTCGTTCCCCATGGCAGATGTCATCCGGCCTTCATCGCAGGTGAAGAGTCGGCCATCGTAATTGTATGCAACCTGTCCGGTTCCCGCCCCGCAAGGCGATCGAATGTCGACGAAGTTGGGATCTTCGGAGGTGAGGATCTTCTTCAAGAAGATGGCGCTCGTTCCCTCGATCACTTCGACCCCGTTGAGATTCAACTCGATGATGTAGTCGAGCGCCTGCGCGAAGAAATCGAGGTATTCATCGATGGAGTATCCGATCTTTCGCCAGGTGCTGAGTGCGAACCCGTAGGGGTTGAGCGGTCGCAGGTGGACGTTGCGGATGTTGAGATCAATGTAGAGATCGATGACCTCCTTCCAGTGCTCCAGCGTCTTGCTCGTGGTCGTCATCAGCGCGTCGATATGCCACAGATCCGGGTCATAGCCCTTCTCGATGTACCGGTTGTTGAAGTAGCTGATCCACTTCATGACCGATTCGTATGCATTTCCACCGGATGTTCCGACGCCTTTCGCCCAGGTTCGATTGAAATTGTGGACGTGTTCGGGGCCGTCGAGACTCGTACATACCCAGATCTGGTTGTCGATGAGCCAATTCGCCACGTCTTCCGTCATGTACGTCATGTTGGTGACGATCGAGTGGTCCAGATCCTTGTTGAACCCGCCTTCGATATTGCGCTTCTTGGAATGTTCGATGGTGTGCTTGATCACCTCGAAGTTGATGGTCGGCTCTCCACCCTGGAACTCGAAGTTCACGTAAGGCGAGGTGCTCTGCAATGCGAGGTCCACCACGTCTTCGGCGGTCTCCATGCTCATGTCGGTGTCGACGCGGTCCATGGTCGTGCGCGACGCATGGCAGTATTTGCACGATTGGTTGCATCGCAACGTCGCGATCACGATGTGGAGGTGAGGACCGTACTGAATGAAGCTTTTCTTTTTACGGAACAGCTGTGCCGTATGCTCGACATCCCAGCCATCCCGGATGAAGCCCTTCTCGACGAGCGTCTTGTGCTGGGCGTGCTCAGTGGTGATTTCTCCTCGCAGCAACGTCTGGAAGTCTTCTTCTTCCAGGAACTCCCATTCCCCCGCGTCGTTTGTGATCAGGATTTTTCCGGCGACATTGCCAAATTGGAAAAAGCCCAGCTTGTCGGCTTTCACTCCATCTCGTTTGGGAGCTTTGATGGTTCGAAGTTGCGCCATTAGAGCAGTTCTCCCCCGACTTCTTTACGGGTTGCAACGATACTTGCTTCCAACGCGTAGTTGGCAAATGAATCCACGAGAATTTCAGCGTAGTCATCCTGAATTTCACTGATGGTGACCACGCTTTCACCCTCGCTCTCCTCGAGCGAGAACTGTGCCAGATGGCCGAAAGCGTCCACGGCCGATTTGACTTCAGCGGCAGCATACAGGGAGTGGGAGAAGACCAGTGATTCAGGCATCGTTGTCCTCCCAGGGAACGGCGATCTCGAGCGGGGCTTCTTCCAGCTCTTCATCGTCGAGTTCCGCGAGAAGATCGTCGATGGTGGTCTGCGTGTCCGTCGCGAAGAACGCCCGGGCCATGTAGTACTCCCGGATTCGCATGGTCGATTCCCCGACGGAATGACGAATCATCTGGTTCAGGAGCTCGTTGATGAACTCGCCTGCCATCTCTTCCAGCGCGGCCTCATCGGCGTCTCCGCGGGTCCGCAGGCGGACACCGATTTGACCTTCGGAGGGGGCTGTAAGGTAGACGTAGCACTTCTCGATGAAGAGGTATGCGGTGCCAAACACGGCATCTTTCTTGTAGATCGATTCGTCCAGAACGAGCGCCACTGTTCGGTCTGCGATCGCATAGGTGAACTCTTCCGAGTCCGCGAGTTCCGCCGCCGCCATCGCGCCTGTTTCCGTCGCTTCTTCCACAGACGCAGGTCGATTTTCTGTTTCGGGCTGTCCGTCAAGCGGTCCGCGTACGGACTCGGCTGTTGCAGTCTTCTTGCTCACGGGTGTTCTGCTCCATCATCTTGCGATGCGCATGCTCTCTCTTTGAGTGGATGCGCGCCGACCATTGAAGGGTATCTGGTCAGATCCTCGCCGAGTCTAGGAGATCGTTCTCCTTGACGCAAGACGGTACGATGGCATGAGCTTGTGGGGCGCGGTTGAAACGCATTCAATCGCGTGAGAGAGTAGCGACGAATCTGGACGCTTGGAGTTCCACGCATGAGCATGCTTCCACGGGGACTTCTGTCCCTGCCTACGGACGAAGACAAGCGATTCGCGAAGGCGGTCCGAAAAGCACGACTGGTGGCGCTTAGATGTCTTTTTGCCTATCCGGCGGACGGCTTGTCGCCGCCCCTGCAGGCTTCTCTCGCCCGGCTTCGTGAGGTTCTCGTTCCGGGTGCAAAGCGACATGGAGCGATGCTTCTCGACGCGGTGGGTTCTCCCGATGTGTTG
>CAVOCR010000015.1:0-11785 GCA_963694245.1 Myxococcota bacterium | reverse complement strand
GCATCCACCAGGAGTGCGATGGTGCCATGCTTTTCTGTGAGGATCACCTGGAGAGAAGAGGCGGCGTCCGGATCGGTTTCGGGCTGTCCGAGCTGCGCATGCAGATCGATGGCGACGTGAATGTCGCCTCGCATGTGGGTCAGCCCCCGGACCACAGGGGGTGAAAGCGGGAGAGGAGTCACCGCCTGGGGCATGGCGATCTCTCGAATGTCTTCGGTCGGAATGGCGATGATGAACTCTCCGACGTGAAAGGTGCAGGCCTGCATTCTTCAGTCCTCCGCGCTCAGTTGGGTGGCATGGAGTTCTCGGAGTCCCGTTGCATGCAATACTTCCAGTCGAAGTCCTTCATGTTCCAGAAAACATCGGCTGGCCGGAAAGGATGTGGCCTCTCCGTCGATCAGGGGGAGGTCACAGATTTCGTTCGTCGTGTCCACGAGGAGGCCAAATCGTCCGGCGGAATCCGTGCATACAACAACGCAGCACTCCCCATCAAAGTCCGGGAAGAGGCCACGCTCGAGGTCGTCTTCTTCACTGAGGTGGATGAGGTCCAGATCGTCTGTCGCCCTGGCGAGGCGCCATCCCTGACCTGCCGGGTGAACCTCCTCCCCCGGAATGAAGGTCAGCGCTTCAATGAAGCTGAGAGGAATGGCGACGCGTGTCGTCCCGCGGACGGTACAGACCAGATGGGATTGAATGGGTCTGTTCCTGGACCCGGTCTTTTGCCCTTTGGGGGCTTTGGGGTGGCGTTCTTGAATTCGTACGGATGGGATCCGATGCGCCAGAATACGCACATCGAGAACGGGCAGTACCCGACCGCGTGCATCGATGGTCGCGCCGGTGAAGGGAGCTTCTCCCATCAATGCCGGGGGCAGGGGCTTCACGACCACATCGAAGGTTTCTCTCGCGTCACTCACCAGGAGTCCCACCGTGCGGTTGTCGATGCGAACCAGCACAACGGTCCTGTCTTGTTCTGGCGGCGACACCGCTTCGTTCCTGTGCAGTGCTGTGGCCAGGTGGATCACGGGAATCGTGCGGTCCAGGAGACAGAGCACATGTTCGCCGGTCGCTCGTGTCTCCAGACTCAGCCCTTCCGTCTTTTTGGAGGGAATGTGGAGGATTTCCCGTACATCGCGTTGTGGGATCGCGACATGGGTTCCCCCCGCGTCGACTCGCAGCACGGCGGAGATGGCCACGGTGAGTGGAAGACGGAGGCTCACGGTCGTTCCGATGCCCGGAGAGGTGCCAATGGTCACGGCTCCTCCGATTTTCTCCACTTCGGTTCGGATGATGTCCATGCCCATGCCCCGTCCCGAGAGGTGCGTGATCTGATCGGCAGTGGAGAATCCGGGGGAGAAGATGAAGCGGAGGATGGCGTTGTCGGAGAGGATCGCGAGTTCTTTGTTGGACACCAGTCCCGCATCGATCGCTTTTTTCCCGATGAGGTCGATATCGATTCCCTGTCCATCATCGGCGACTTCAATCCAGACGTCGTTCCCTTCGGAGCGAGCGCTCACGACGAGTTGGCCGGCTTCCGGCTTGTTCGTGTTCCGACGGGTTTCCGCTCCCTCAAATCCGTGATCGATGGCGTTTCGGATCAGGTGCGAAAGAGGAATCTGGACCGCGTCAATGACGCTCCTGTCGAGTTCAGTGGAGGCGCCCGTGCAGGTGAGCTCGATGTTCTTGTGGCAGGCCTTGCTCATGCCCCGAACGACTCGAGGAAGGTGTTCGAACAGAGTCCCCACCGGCAGCAGTCGTGCGCGGATGGCCAGTTTGCGCAGGTCGCGTGTCAATAGACCCAGTTTCTGGATGGGTCCCTCGCGGTTTCCCTCGAACCGATCCGTTGTGGCGACGAGTTGATTTCGTGTGAGGACGAGCTCTCCCACCAGGTTCATGAGCTCATCCAGCACCGCGACGTCCACTCGGATGGTGGTCTGTTCCTCTCTCCCGCTGAGGACATCATTCGTCGTCTGGGTGGAGTGTTCGTTTTCGCCGGAGATCTCCTGTGTCGAAGGGGGCTTTGCGCCTGCAGCGACATGCAATCGTTTCAGGATGGAAGAGAGTTCAATCTGTCCTTCTTCTGCATGTCGCGAGAGGTTGTCGAGGAGCGCTCGGATTCCTTCCGTGGTGTCGAGGAGGCTGTCCAGGACCCCGGATGCCTCGACGGTGGTTCTTCGGGTTCGTATGGCAACGAGGAGATCCTCTCCTGCGTGGCTCAATGCTTGAAGAATCGGGAGGTCAAAGAAGCCGCTGGTTCCCTTCAAGGTATGCAGGCCGCGAAAAACGCTGTCGATGCGCTCGGGGTCGGCTCCATTGTCTTCGAGCCAGAGAAGGTCGCGGTCCAGGGTGTCGACGATTTCTCGCGATTCGGTCAGGAATACGTCGAGGAACTCACGGATGTCGAAGTCGTTGTCCGCCACATCGCCCCCCGGGTTCAGCAATCAAATCGCTGTACAAGTCCCTGCAGTCGATTGGCCATGGCGGCAAGTTCATTCGCGGATTTAAGGGCGTTCGCGGCTCCCTCGGTGGTGCGCTCCATGGCGTCGGTGACCCAGGCCGCCGTGTTGGCGATTTCCTGCGTGGAGCGTGCGGCGTCCGTCAGGCTCTCCCCCATGACCCGAGCGGTTTCGGTTTGCCGCTCGACTGCATTGGCGATGGTGAGCTGCGTCTCATTCACCTGGCGGATGATGGTGGTGATTTGATGAATGGCCTCCACCGCCTCTTGCGTGTCATTTTGAATGGCGCTGATTCGCTCCCGGATTTCCTTGGTCGCCGAGGCGGTATCCAATGAGAGCTCCTTCACTTCCAATGCGACGACCTGGAATCCTTTGCCGGCCTCTCCGGCACGTGCAGCCTCGATGGCGGCATTCAGCGCCAGGAGGTTGGTGTGTTCTGCGATCCCCGTGATCAATTCGACGACCCGGTTGATCTCGGCATTGGAGTCACTGAGCTTCGTGAAGGTGGCGTTGGTGCTGGAGGCGATCTGGGCTGCGTTGGTCGCGACTCCAGCGGCCTCTCGGGCACTGGTCGCGATTCCAAGCACGCTTGCGGCCATGTCGTCCGCTCCCCGGGCCACGGCTTCCACGTTGCGCCCCACCTGTTGCGCTGTCAGGACGTTGTTCCGTGCCTTGGATTCGACGTCTCTCGAGGACGTGCTCATGTCGGCGCTTACGGAAGAGAGCTCGTCCGAGGCCATGCCGAGCGTGTCCGCGTTCGCGCCGATCGTCTCGATCGTGTCGCGCATCATGGCCACCGCAGCGTTGACGGAGCGGGTGATACGGCCCACCTCATCTTCAAGCGTGGGATTCAACAAGAGCGTGAAATCGCCTTCAGCCACTCGTTCGAGCACTTCATCAATGCGGCCAAGAGGCGCAAGCTGACGGGCGGTCACGACCATGATGAAGGCGAAGGCGAGCAAGGTTCCGAGCAAGGCGATTCCGATCATGCTGGTCGTGGTGGCGCTCATCTGCTTTTCCAGATGCGCCCGGCTCATTCCGAGGGAGAGGGTTCCGATGGGGGTCGGAGTCTGGAGGGCAGGATGGCGGATTTCGATGGTCTCGAGGACCAGTGCTCCAGTGTTCTGGATCGCTTCGGCGCTCCAGGTTCCGAGTCCCATCCCATCGAGTGCGTGGGCCTCCACATGGCGGAGTCCTCGAATGGCGGGTGCGGTCTCATTGAGGATTCGGCGGACGCGATCGGGGCGATTTTCGAGCACTGCGTTTTGAAGGGCTCGGCTCAAGAGCACGGCGACTTCCTGGGCTTTTCGGGACTCTTCTTCCCCAAGAATCTGTTCGCTCTTGCCGTGAATAAGCACCATCGAGACCGAGATCACCAGCAAGGTGACGATGCTTGCGAGCAATGCGATCCGCGTGGAGAGCCGCTGAGTCCACCGGACGGGGTGGCGTCGGAGGTGCTCGGGAGTCGGGGTCTGACGCCCGTTGGGGGCTGTCTTGTTTGAACGTGTGAGAAGGGATTTGTCCATGTTCGTCTCAATTCAACCAAGGACCCAGGGCCCGTTGCAGTGATGTACTGGTGAAGGGCTTCGTCACGAAGAAACTGGCGCCGGCTTCCACAGCGAGGGCACGCATGGCGTCCGTGGACTCGGAGGTGACGAACCCGAATACTCCGTCGAAAGGGAGATCCGCGAGATTCTGGAGGAGTTCAAGTCCACTCATCTCCGGCATGTTCCAGTCCGCCATCACGACTTGCGGATGATTGGAAAGAATGTTGTCGATGGCGTCTGACCCATTCGTGGCCTCCATGAATTCATGAACACCCAACCCGGCCTGGCGTATCGAGCGGCGTATGATCATGCGCATTGCGCGACTGTCATCAACGATCAGGATTCGCATGAGGTCCCCTTGAAGGCCCCGGAAAGCTAGCACAGGGCGAGGTATTGTCAACGCCCTGCGCATCGAGGTTGCAGCGGATGGATCGGGAGATTATGGTGCGTTGACCGAGCAGTTCTCTCCTCTGACGGAGGGTGAGAGGATTTCGTCGTATTCAGGGGATTCCACACATGTCCTGCATTCTGATTGTTGATGACAGTTCCTCCACGCGAATCGCCATGAAGGTGTTCTTGCAGCGAGAGGGGCATTCTGTCGTGTTGGCAGAGGATGGCCGGCGGGGTCTCGAGGCGATCGAGGAGTCCTGTCCCGACGCCGTGTTGATGGATGTCATCATGCCGGACATGGACGGGTACACGATGCTTCATCGCATTCGCACGCATCCGGATCAGAAGATCCGCATGATCCCCGTCATCGCGATGACGGGGCGCGACAAGCTGGAAGATCTGCTTCAAGGACTCGGGGTCCAGGGGTTTGTTCGGAAGCATTCGGGATGTTTTCAGGAGATCGCCACGATTCTTGTCGATGTCATCGAGGCCACGGATTCGCAGGAGGAGCGCCACACAAAGACGGGGGCTCGTCGCGGATGAGAGCCTCTTCTTCTGCGTGGATTCAATGGCTGCAGGCGCCTGCGTGGTTTGTTTCCGGGGGATTGGTCAGCGCTGCGCTCCTCGGGTACTCCCAGGAATTCTTCACGCTCACACACATGGCTCTGCTGGTATTCGCGGCGGTTCTTGCGGGAATTCTGGGGCATCGGGCGGGAAATGAAACGCTCCAGACTGAGGTCCCCACGGCCCCGCAGGTGTCTCCGGATGAATCCCACGTGGGCGAGCGCGCTTCGCATGTCTCCGGGTTGAATCAGGCGCGTACGCACGTCACGGAAGCCACCTCGCTTTTTCGAGGAAGTGTCCAACAGGCGACTCAGGAGATGGAGACCCTGCAGGGCGCGGCCCATGGACTGGTGGTGGAGCTGGAAACGAGTCGCGGGTCATTGGATCGGGTTCGTCGGGAGCGAGGACGCTTCACTCGAAGCTTTGAAGGATTCGTGCGGGATTTCTCTGAACGGGCGACGGAGCAGGAAGCGGAGCTGGAAGATGCGCTGCGTTTCGGTCTTGAGATTGACGTGGCGGCGCGCATGGTGGCTCGAATCGCAAAGGAGACCGCGATGATCGCCCTGAACGCGAGCCTCGAGGCGCAACGTGTGGGAGCGGAGGGCGCGGGTTTTCATGTCATCGCGTTGGAACTCCGCAAGTTGACCAGCCTTGTGAAGGAGGCCAATGGGGCGATGGCGGATCGATCCCGGGACATCGGGGTGTTTCTTCCCAGTATCGCGAAGACCTCCGCCCGGATGTGGGAAGCCTGCGAACGCCTGACCTCCGAGATGCATGGTCATGTGGAGGCCCTCGACGCCAACTACGATGAAATCACCGGGGGCGTCGCACGCGCTCTGGGCGGTGGAGAGGTCATCACAAGTCCTTCCCAGAAGATTGCGTCTCATTTGCAGTTTGAAGAGCGGATGTCGGAGACCCTTGCGCGAGCGGATGCCCTGCTGGTGCGCGAGATCGCCCACCAGGAAGTGGAGGGGTGGTCCGTTGTCGCCCAGGAAAACCGTCTCAAGAATCGCTGATTGCACATGTTTGGACGGCGTGTTTCGAGTCTGGGGGGATGCGTGAGGGCAGTCGTTCACCCAGTCACGCAGTGCTTGCCTTGAAGACGGGCTCTCGCATACCGTCGCCATTCGCTTGTGGAGTCGCCAGACTGAAATTGAATTGGGGGAAGGATGAGAGACTTTCAAACCAGAGCATGTGCGCTTGTGTTGATGGCCTTGACCGCTGGACTTCCGGGATGCAGCCTGGACGCGGTGGTGGGGGGCGCGATGGCTGGGTTCGCGGTTCACCACATCGCTCCCTACACGATGACCACGACGGATTTGCAGATGGCCTGCCACAATGGTCAGGGCACCGGAAACATGTTGTTGGCCTACAGTCGTGTCATGGACATGCCCCACAAGGCAGGAGCGACCGCCATGCTCTCTTCGGCCATGTGCGCGGAGTTGGCTGCCTATGAGATGGAATTGGAATATGTGCGGCTCATGCGCAAGGGGGACATCACCGGCGCGAAGGATGCACGCATTCGCCAGCAACGTCAGAACACGTTGACGGCCCAGCGGTATTGGCGGGCGTATGAGCACATTGGCCAGGCCTATGGAGAGCCGGGGACGATGTGTCCTGAGATGGAGGAGGGGGAGGAAACCCTCTACGCGACGGGCTTGTCTGCTGGAGTGCAGGCCTTCCTCAACGATCGCCTGGGAGGCGGAGAGCTTGGAATTCCCCTGGCCGTGATGAGTCAAGTGTCCAGGGGATTGGATTGTCTGGATTCGGATGCGCTCTGGGGAATGCCCCACGCGATCCAATCGGCGCTCTGGTCGGGTCTTCCCGGAGGAGGACCGGAGGGGCGGGATGGTCCGGGCCAGCTGGTGAAGGCGATTCAGGTGGGAGACCGGACAGGCCAGCGCATGAGTCGGGCGATCGCAGTTCAGAGCTGGTCGGCATCCGGAGATGTCCAGGCAGTTCGTCAGGCGATTCGGGATCATCGGGAGTCTCTGGAGACGGTGCCCTCCGCGCCCGATTTCGAGTTGCTGGATGTGTTCTCGACCACCCTCCTCCAGCACCAGTCGGATCTGCTCTGGATGGAAGCGACCGGTCATCGGACGCCCACGGGGGGACTCGGAACTTTCTGGGATGATTCCGTTGTAGAGGAAGAGAACGACGATGATTTCCTCGGTGATTTGGACGAAGAAGGGCAGGAGTAGAGAATGCGACGAGTGATTCAAGGTGTCTGTGTTCTGGTGGCGCTTGCGGTTCTTCCGGGGATCGCACAGGCGAACACGCTGTGTGTCTATGACCCGAGCGGCGCGAATGGTGAGGTCTATCTGGTCGCAAAGGACTATCGCACCGAGGCTGCTTCCTGGGGAGTGAACCTGGTGATGAAGCCCTATACCGATGAGCAGACCGCTGCGCAGGACTTCAAGGCCGGAAAATGCGACGGAGTGCTTCTGACGGGAACCCGGGCGCGCATGTTCAATCGCTTCTCGGGGAGTCTGGAGGCGATGGGAGCGTTGCCCACCTACAAGCAACTCAAGAAAGCCATCAAGACCATTTCGAGTTCAAAAGCTGCGAGGTTGATGAAGAGTTCACGATACGAATGCGCAGGGGTCGCTCCAGCGGGCGCCGTGCTCCTCTATGTGAACGACAAGAGCATCAACAATGTCGAGGCCATCGCTGGAAAGCGGCTTGCGACCCTCGATTATGACAAGGCAGCCAAGTACATGGTGCGTCATGTGGGCGCTTCCCTGGTTCCTGCGGATGTGGGCACCTTTGCGGGGCTGTTCAACAACCGGAACGCGGACATCGCCTATGCGCCTGCAACGGCCTACCACGCGTTGGAGCTGTACAAGGGGATTGGTTCGAAGGGCGGCGTGATCGACTATCCGCTCGCGCAGATGACCTTTCAGTTCATGGTGCACACGGGGACATTCACGCCCGAGTTCACCCAGCAATCCCGAGGATGGTTCTACAAGACCTTTGATCGCTTTGCGAAGCTCTCGCGGCAGGCCGAGTCCCGGATCAAGAAGAAGCATTGGATCACGATCACGGATGAGGACAAGAAGCGCTACGACAAGATGTTTCAAGAGACGCGGATCAAGCTGCGAGATCAGAAGATCTACAACAAGACGATGTTGAAAATCCTTCGCAAGATCCGCTGCAAGACCGATGCGACGCGCGCCGAGTGTGCGACCAAGGTGGAATAGAGGAGCCTTCGCGTGCACGGACAAGATCCCCATCAAAAGCATTGGAAGCGTCAGCTTGCCAGTGGTCCGGTACTTCTTCTTCTGCTTCTGACCGTGATCTACGGAACGCTTCAGGCGAGTCATTCACGCTTGCAGCAAGTGGGCGAGTCCCTCTGGGAAGGCTATTTCGAGATGCGGGTGGATCCCGTCGTTCCGACGTGTGATCCCAGCGCTTCGCTGGAGGCAGTACCCGAGGCTTCTACCACGGGGGATGAGGACGAGGACCTCATCGACGAGCTCCTGGAGGACGACGAACCAGAATCGCCTTCCGAGGAAGCAGAGCCGTCTGACGAGGATCTTGTCGACGATCTCTTTGATGATGAGGACGAGTCGGTAGAGGACGCTGCGGCCAACAAAATGGCTGCGTACGAGGCGGCCCGCGCCGAGTGTCTGGCACTTCATGAACGCCATGCGAAAGCATCGGGTCGCATCACGCCAGGCGTGCGCATGTATCGTGCGTTTGAGACCAGCGTCGCCAGGGTCGTGGAGATCGGGGATTCCCATTCCGTTCACCTCCTGGTGCTCTTGATGCTGATCGCTGGAATTGTGGCGACCGCACGCCGGGATCATATCGCTCTGCGGCCCGCGACGACACAGTTCGAGCATCGCTTCCGGGCGGGTGGACAGGTCCTTGTGCAGGGAATGCTCCTGTTTTCCTCCTACACCCTGTGGCAGATCGACGTGGAGACCGAGGTGTCGTTTCGGATGGAACTCCATCATCTCTGGATGTCGGGATTTGCGGTGATGATGGGGCTGTCGGTTCGGAACTTCATCTGGACTCCTGAGGGAGCGCCCGAGGGCGGTTCTCTTCTTCGTTCCATTCCCACGCTTCCGCTCTATGCGATCATGGGGATGATCAGCGGTGCGTACTTCTTTCTCGCGGAGGACCACCCCGCAGGACTGGCCATCTTCCTGACGAAGCTCACCGAGTTTCGAATGCTCTACCTCGCCGTGGGGCTCTATGTCCTTGTGGGAATGCTCTTGAAGCAGACCCGCGTGGCCTCTCTTTTCTTTGACATCCTCCGTCCCTGGAAGCTTCCCCCGGAGATTCTGGCCTTCGTGATCGTGTTCCTTGCGGCGGTTCCGACTGCGTACAGTGGCGCGTCCGGAATTTTTGTCATCGCGGCGGGAGCCGTGGTGTATCAGGAACTCAGTCGAGCCGGCGCCCGGGGCCACCTCGCGCTCGCGGCGACCGCGATGTCCGGGAGCCTTGGAGTGGTTCTGCGTCCATGCCTTCTGGTGGTCATTGTCGCGGCGCTCAACAAGCAGGTGACCACGGATGAGCTGTTCGCGGAGGGTGGGCGTGTCTACATGCTGACCTCCGTGCTCTTTCTGATCGGCTGCAAGCTCAGTGGATCGGTGAAATTCGAATTCACGCCTTTCCGGGATGCGTGGCGTCCCAGTGTTCGGGCGTTGGGTCCTCTGGTTCCCTACCTTCTGATCGGAGTCGGGGTCTGGGCTTTTTATGAACTGGGTCTTCAGACGCATTTCAATGAGCACACCGCGCCGATCATCTTGCCGGTGATGCTGCTCGCGATGTTGATTCATGATCGGATTCAAGCATGTGTGGATGCGAAGGACAGAGGGGGAGAGTCACCCGAGGAGACCGCAGGCTACCGGGAGAGCTGTATTCGTGCGACGTCTGAGACGGCCTCGCATGCAGGAGCGCTCCTGATGCTGATGGGACTCTCCGCCTGTCTTGGAGGCGTGGTGGAGCGCTCTGAGATGATGAGCATGATTCCCCAGGATCTCGGGAGCCCCGAGGCGACGATGGCCATGCTCGTCGTCGTGCTCGTGATCATCGGAATGACGATGGATCCCTACGGCGCCGTGATCCTCGTCTCAGCATCCATCGCCGGAATTGCCTATCAGAATGGCATTGAGCCGGTGCATTTCTGGATGGTGGTGCTGGTCGCGTTCGAGCTGGGATATCTCACGCCCCCAGTCGCATTGAACCACCTTCTGGCGCGTCAGGTCGTGGGCGAAGAGGCCTTTGCCGCGGCGGAGGCGGAAGCCGCAGGTGGAAATTTCTGGCAGCGCAACGAACGCATTCTGCTGCCCTTGAGCGTGATGGCGGTGGCGCTTGTGCTGGTGGCGTTTGGCCCTCTGCTGATCGCCTAGGGCGTAGCGCCTGCATCCGGAGCGGTGAATTCGTTCACGTCCACGCCCGGATTGAATTCCCCGAGAACGCCCTTTCCAAATTGATAGGCCGTGGATTTTCCCGTGGGCAGGATGGTCAATCCGCTCGGTACCTCGTCTTCGGGTTCACAGCCAACTCCACCCAGCATGGTCAGGGCGAAAATGAGAGCGAGAAGGAGGGTGCATGACTTCATCGTATCTCCATGGGACGTTCACGAGGCGCTGGGCGGCATTTTAGCATGGGAAAAATGGAGGACCAAACAATCTCGTCTCTCCGGAAGTCTTGTCTGCGTGGCGGTCTGCCTGGATTTCGTCATTGCTCGCGGGCAGGTCGTCAAGTATGCTCGCGCGCTATTCAAAGGGCTATGGCGAAAGAGGTGAGATGATGAAGTGGATGCGTGGGTTGAGTGTGTTGGCTGTGATGTGGATGTTGATGGCGCTGGGTTGCTCGGAGAATTCGGGGAGCGTGGGAGGCTGTGCACTGCCCACGGATTGCCCTGATGGAAGCACCTGTTTTCAGGGAGCCTGTACGGCCGTTTGTTCTCTCGGCTCGTGTCCGGAAGGTCAGATCTGTCACCCCATCGAAGGCGTGTGCGTCCCCATCTGCGCGGACGACGCCGAATGTGGCCCCACGGAACAATGCCTGAATGGCGCCTGCACCACGGTGTGCATGGAAATCGCTCAGGGCTGCAACATTGGAGCGGATTGCTGCTCCGGAAATTGTGGAGCCTCCGGGGTGTGCGAAGAGGCCTCGGGCTGCACGGTGGACGCCGACTGCATTGGCGGAATCTGTGATGAGAAGACCGGAAACTGCACGCCTCATCAAAGCTGTGACACGGTGGAGTGTGCAGTGGGTGAAATCTGTGATCCCGTGACTTTCCTCTGTGGTGCGAATGACGGTCCCCAGGGCATTTCCGGTGATTGCGCCGTGTGCGCGACGGATGCGGATTGTGGGGGCGCCCCCTACGCCTGTCTCCCCTTTGGTGGCGGCAGCTATTGTCTTTCGACCTGCGCGAGTCACAACGATTGCGTATCCGGATTCAAGTGTTTCACTCCTCCGGGGGCCTCAGGCCAGCTCTGCATTCCGGGCGGATATTCCTGTGAAAAGCCGTGCCTTCAGGACGGCTGTCCGGAAGGCACGACCTGCGACACGTCCTCCGGAGACTGCATCCCGCAGCTCGCCATCTGTGATGAGTGTGTGAAAGACGATGAGTGCGGGTTTGGAGCCCGGTGCGTGTTGGTGGGTTCGCAGAAGAATTGCATCCCCGAATGCCTCACCGGAGGCGCATGTGCTCTGGGGGGAGAATGCAGCAACATCCAGGGAGTGGATGTCTGTGTGCCTGAGAGCGCTTCCTGCTGCTTTGGTGAGGACTGCCCGACGGGAGGATGCCAATCCTCTCAGGACTGCGCGGCACCGACTCCCGTGTGTGACACGCTGAGCGGTGTGTGTGTG
>CAVOCR010000014.1:0-11867 GCA_963694245.1 Myxococcota bacterium | reverse complement strand
CGCGGAGATGATTCACGCGGTCTCCGATTTTTTCTTCCATCCAGTAACGGGCTCCACCGGCCCCACAGCACATGCCGTTCTCCCGTGAACGCTCCATCTCGACGAGCTTCGTTCCGGGGATGGCCTCGAGGGCCTTTCGAGGCGCATCATAGACGTCGTTGTAGCGACCGAGATAGCAGGAGTCATGGTAGGTGATGGTCTGGTCCAGGCTCCGGGTCGGCGTGATCTTCTTCTCCGCTATCAGGCGCGTGATGACCTCAGTGTGATGAATGACATCATAATGCCCGCCAAACGTCGGATACTCGTTGAGCATCGTGTTCAGGCAATGGGGACAGTGGGTGATGATTTTGGTCACCTGGTGGGAGTTGAGAGTCTCGATGTTCTGGTTGGCGAGCATTTGAAACAGGTATTCGTTTCCACCCCGGCGCGCAGGGTCTCCCGTACAGGTCTCGTCTCCAGCCAGGACCGCGTATGAGACGCCTGCCCGATTCAGGATGCGTGCGAGCGACTTGGTCACGCGCTTCTGCTTCTCATCGTAGGCCCCGGCACAGCCAACCCAGAACAGGTATTCGGGATTGGGCTCTTCTGCGAGAAGGGGAATGTGCACATCGGCGATGTCTTCATCCGCCATCCAGTTGGCGCGCTCTCCGCTCGGGAGTCCCCAGGGGTTTCCCTTGCGCTCCAGATTCACCATCGTCGCCTGGAGTTCCTTGGGCATTTTGCCTTCGGTGAGAACAAGGTAGCGACGCATGTCGACGATCTTGTCCACGTGGTTGATCATCACGGGACAGTTCTCCTCACAGGAGCGACAGGTGGTGCAGGACCAGAGGACGTCTTCGTTGACCGCGAGGATCATCTGGCTTTCGCCGTCTTCCGTGACGGGAGGCTGTTCTTCCTCGGTGGCAAGACCCCGGAGGCGGTCCCGATGGGTGATCATCTCATGCTGGAGATCCTTGATGAGGATCTTCGGGTTGAGGGGCTTGTCACTTTGCCAGGCGGGGCAGTTCACTTCACAGCGCCCGCATTCTGTGCAGGTGTAGAGGTCCAGAAGCTGCTTCCAGGTGAAGTCCTCGATCCGACCCGCCCCGAAGGATTCCGCGTCTTCGTCTTCCAGGTCCATGTCCGAGAGCTTTCCGACAGGCTCCAGCTTCGTGAAGAACACGTTGGGAATGGCGGAGAGCACGTGCATGTGCTTGGAATGCGGGAGCAGGTTCAGGAAGAGGAAGAGGACGCCGATATGCAGCCAGTAGCTGACGTTCTCCACAAGAATCAGGGTCGTGTTGTCGGTACCGGCCAGACCTGCGTTCGTCATCGAGTGTCCGACGAGGTTTCCGATGGGAGCGAACGCTCGCTCCGCCATGACCAGGGCGCTGTCGGGGTCTTGAGCGAATCGTGCGCCGTCAAAAAGGAAATCGGTGAGCATCAATGTGCCGATCATTCCGAGAATCACGACGCCTTCAGTGGAGGCCGTGATGCGCTCCGGGGGGTCGAAGAGTCGGCGAAATGCTCCGTAGCTCACCATCAGGAGGACGATGACCTCCATCACGTCTTTGCTGAAAGTGTACCCCTGTCCGAACGCTCCAGTGGCGTGTACGAAGTCGAAATCGGGGAAGAATCCCAGAGCGATGAGGACGAGGCTCCGGAGCAGGAGGACGAGGAACCCCCAGAAAATGAGCGCATGCATTGTCCCGAAGACCGGGTCCTTGAACATCTTCTTTTGAGCGATGGCGATCTCGAGCACTTTCCAGATCCGCGTCCCGATGTGGTCCATTCGGGATTCATCGCTCCCACCACGGACGACACTGATGCTCAGCCATGCGCTCCATCCAAAGACACCGAGTGCCAGGGCGAGCACGCCTGTCATCAACCAGGGGGTGGGACCTGCGAGGGCGAGTGTGGGCATCATCGTGAAACTTCCTCCAGCGGCGGGCCCGTCTTCTCAAACAACATGCCATGGACGGGGAGCCCGTAGTCCCGGCATCGGATTTCGCGCCACGTCGGCGCCAGAGTGTCCTTGCCCAATGGAGTCTTTTGGAAGCCTCCATGCTGAGCGAACAGTTCTTCAATCAGGTGTGCATAATCGGCTACGTCGGTACGAACTGCAACACATCCGTCGGGTTTCAGCCGGGAGTGCATGAGGTCGATGAAGCTCGCGGAAAAGACCCGGCGCTTGTGATGCCGCTTCTTCCACCAGGGGTCGGGGAAGTTGATGTGGATGCGTGCGACCTGTTCCGGTCCGATCAGACGGGCGAAGAGGGGACGTGCATCTCCCTGTATCACCCGGGCGTGTTGATCCCCTCGTTTTGAGAGGCGATTCATGAGCAACGCGCAATCCCGAGTTTTGACTTCGAATCCGAGAAACCGTCTGTCGGCAATGGCCGCCGCATGGGCGAAGAAGAAAGCGCCGCGTCCGAAGCCAATTTCGATTTCAAGAGGAGAGTCCCCTCCCATGAACGTATCGATGCGAGCGGCTTCGGTCTCGTCTCCAAAGGGATCGAGGAGAAGCGCGTGTTCCAGGCGGGAAACGTGTCCGTGTTCCTTGCGTTTGGCTCCGGTTCCTCCATACAGGCCTTTGCCCTTGTTGAGGAAGTCAGGGTCTTCCGAAATGTCGTCCTGGGAGCCAAAGGGTTTCATCGCGATGTCCCGAGTGGAGATCAGGGGTTTCGCATCCCCGCAGTGCGGGGATTCTTGCTGGTTGCACCTCGGGTGTCAACGTGGACGGGAGTTGGGGCGGACGTGTTTGACCCACCTTCGTCGGATCCCGTATCGTGAACCCTGGTCTTCGTGTTGCGGGAGGCGCGTTCTCGCGCCCGCGGCGAAGGGTGCATGGGATGCGAGCAGGGGAGGGTCCGTGAACGAGTCCTTTTCGAAGGGCGACGTGATCGTCGGTCGATACGAGATAGTGAAACCCGTTGGCGCAGGCGCCGGGGGGAGAATCTTTCTGGCGCTGGATCGTCATCTCGGCGGACGCAGCACCGGGATCAAGGTCTATGAGCCGGACAAGCTCATTCAGGATCTCGCAGAGCACGTACGCAACGGGACCATCAGTCGCGAGGTGTACGAGGGGGAGCTGTCGAACATCTACAATCGCTTTCGGCAGGAAGCGGTCGGCATCTCCCGGCTGGATCACCCCACCATCGTCACGATCTACGATTATCAGGACAGCGAATATGATGTGGTGGTGGCGGGGAATGTGGGCAAGTCCTCCCAGCCATTTCTCTGCATGGAGTTCATCGAGGGCGAGACTCTTGAGGAGGCACTGACCCATCATCGGATTCGTCTTCGGGATGCTCTTGAAATTGGCGCACAGATGGCCGATGGGCTGGCATATGCGCATGCAAATCAGATTCTCCATCGAGACCTGAAGCCTTCGAATTTGATGCTGGAGGAGACCCCTTCAGGGCTTCGTGTTCGCATCATCGACTGGGGAGTGGCCAAGCTCATCGCTGGCGAGGCCAAGGCAAAAGTCACTCGACTGGTGGCCTCGGACATGAGCGAGTCCGATGACATTCGGACTCGCGGGATTCTCCTCGGAACCCCGAAATTCATCGCTCCGGAGCATTTCGCGACCGGCGGGGCGCAGTGGAGTCCTTCCTCCGATGTGTTCTCGGTGGGAATGATCCTGTTCCGAATGGTCACGAAGCGACCCCTCCGCCGTGAGAGCTACATTGGTGAATGTCTGACACAGGCCGATCGGGATCTTTTGAAGTCCGCATCGCGGGGGATGGGAGATCTTTCCGACATCATCATGCTCTGCCTCTCGGAAGTCCGTGAACAGCGGCTGACGGCAGCGGCGGTGCGAGACAGTCTCCGAACGGTTCACGCCCGTCTGACGGAGACGGCCATCGTCGCGGGGCCTGAGGTTCTTGAACAGGATGAGGAACTCACGGGTCTGGAAGAGGAAGAGGGAGCACCGACTCCGCTGGGTCCCCCGCCCGTATTGGCGACTCCTGAGACGGACCTTCCTCCGACCCTGCCGGATCTTCCGGACGAGAGTCTTTCAGCACCGGAGATGAGCAGTCCTGAAGAGGTCTCCGAACCGTTGAAGCTCGAGGCCCCCGCTGTGCCTCTCGTCGCGGTCGAAGCCAGCAAGACGGGTGTCTCCGTCGCACCGAACTCAACGAGGGGAGGGGTGATCCCGATGCTTCCCTTTCTGCTCGCCAGCGCATTGGTGGGGGGATTGCTGGTCTGGGTGGCTCTCCCGTCTTCGAGCGATCGCGGTGTTTCTGTGGTGCCGGATTCAGGCGAGGACAATGCAGCGCCTGTTGTGGAGGGTGAGCCGGTTCAGGCAGTCACGGGGAGTCCCGACCCGGATCGCATTCAGTTGAAGACCGAGATCATGGCGAGTCCACCCGCCGAGGTGTTTTCGCTGGTCGGGGGAGAGGAAAAACGTCTGGGGGAAACTCCGCTTCAAGTGATTCTCAGTCATCGCCGGGAGTCTCTGCGCCTGATCCTTCGCCCGATGGGGCAGGAAGCTCGCAAGGTGTACCGGGAGGCTTCTCATGTGCTCTTTGCAGAGGACTTGTTGATGGAGAGAGGGGGAGGCGTCGAGGAGGTCGTACCCGTGGAGGTGAAGCTGGAGTGCGCCGATCTCTTCGATGAGCGGTGCAATGATGTCTCCCGGCGATTTGAAGAAGCGTTCAAGCAGGAGGTCGGCGAATGAGACGGGGTGTTCTCAGAGCTCTCCTGGGGCTCGTTTTGATCTGCGTGCTTGTCGGAGACGCGGGGCTTCTGCTGGAGCCTCATTCCGTGGCGCATGCGGCGACGGGAACGAGCACGAAGAAGAAATCGGTGAAGGTCCCCGTGGAAGAAGAGGCTCAGCGCGATTATCTTGCAGCGATGGAGTTCTACGACAGTCGTCAATACGAGGCGGCGTTGAGCAAGCTCGCGGATGCCGCTCGCGCAGCTCGGAAACTACCGGATAGAGGGTGGCGCAACAGTGTGACCCGGCAGGTGCGGGAAGCTGAGATTGGGGTGCTCTATGAGGCGGGGCTTCAGGCGTTTCGCATCGAGAGTCACGAGGCCTCCTACAGTCTGTTCCAGCGCTGTCTGGATCGGATGCGGAAGGGCGACAAGCGTCGGAACACCGTGCGGCGAAATCTCGCCAAGGTCGCGTATATCCGGACGCTCCAACTCTGGTTGGATCACAAGTACACCCAGGCCCGGAAGACGGCACGGGTCGCCCAGGTGAACGCGAAGAGCGCTTTTTCCGAGAATGATCCGATGCGGCTTCGACTGGATGAAGTGCATTCCAAGATCACGATGACGCATACGGAGGAACTGGTCGCCCGGGGCGAAATCAAGAAGGCCTATACGGAATTGAAGAAGGACTTCCGGGTGAATCCGGATCCACGCTTTGCATTTCAACTCGGGGAACTGGGGTGGCAGTTGCGCCTGTATAGCGAGGCGGAGCGATTCTACAAGAAGGCGAGCGCAAGCGCACAGGAGGCGGCAGCAGAGGGAGAGAGCCAGTTGCTCGATCTGGTCAGCCAGACCAAGGAGCGCCTCGTGCACATTCGGAGCCTGCGAAAGAAGATTCGAGTTCGGTCCAACGTGCCTTTTTACGATGTGAAGCTCTATCGGCCCTACACCGAGAAACCCCACCAGGAGGCGGAGGTTGAAGACGCCAATGAAGGGGTGAGCTTTGATGTGTACCCCGGTCGTTATCGCATTCGGGTCTTCAACGCGGACTACGGCGTCTGTCTTCGCGAGAACCAGCGAGTTCAGGGACGGGACCTCACGATCGACTGTGATTTTGAAAAGCCACCCACCTCGGTGTCGTTTGATACGACCCCCCGCGGAGTGCGCGCCAAGGTCGTGCCGTCGACGATGGTCGCTTTTCGACCCACGCCCTTTTACACGGAACTCTATCGGGGTTCGTACACCCTGCTCGTGGAGATGCAGGGGATTCCCGATCCCGTGGAAGTGCCCTTTGTTGTCCAGGAAGAGGACAAGCAGGACTTCAAGTTCGATCTGGATTTCGCCGAGCTCCTGATTGAACTCCCCGAAGAGCACCGGGATGCCACCCTGATTCTGGACGGTCGACCGCGCACTTTGTCGGTGACCGACACCTATCGCGTCGGCATCGGGAGTCACGTGGTGGAGATTCGGAAACCCGGGTACCTTCCGATCCGTCAAAAGGTCGCTGTTCGGCCTCGTGAGATGAAGACCCTGTTGTATGGGCTCACGCGGGAAAAGGTCGACATCCCCGACGATGTACACTCTGCCCCGGGTCTGGATCTGCGTCTGAGCTATCGCGGAAGCATCACGCCCATGAGCGTGACACAGAGCCCGCCGGGAACCGAGTTGGCACAGACCGCGCCCTTCAGCAATGCCTTGCATGGAGTGGAGGTCGACATTCGCGGCTATCTGTCGACCGAGCCAGATGCCTTCGTCAAGCCATTCATCCATCTGGGAACGAAGCTGGATCTGGGCGTCGGAAAGCCCATCGATACCATCTTCCTGATGGATGTGGAGCTGGGATTTGGAGTTCTTCTCAACCGTTTCGAGGATGCGGCGTGGCGTTTCTCCCTCGACTATGGATTGACCTATGGAATGTGGGAGGACACGGCAGTGGATACCCGCCATCGCGCGGGCATTCTCCAGTTGGCATCGGCCGGGGCGCACGCGGCCGGGTACGTCGACTTTTTCCATGCGTCCATGGATCTGTTGTTTCGAAAGGGCTTCGGAGGCGATCCGAGCGGCTTTCGGTACGATGAGGGAGAGCCATTGGATGGACAGTTTGGCTCTGTCCGCTATTCCACCCATGTCGACACCACCTGGGTGGATCTGACGGTATTCGGAGGGGTGGATTTCTGGGATCTGGGTGATACCGATCTGGATACGGACCTGGTGGTCGGAGCTCTTCTCGGCATGCAGCATTATTCCGAGGAACACGAGGTCGTGGCTTCCGACGCGGATCAGTCACTTTTCAATCCTGAACAGGACCATTCGGACACCACGGCACTTGTGGGAGCGGGCATTCGGATTCGTCATCTCTTTGGATCCACGGGGCGTTTCCGAACCGCGTTGAATGTCGGGGTGGACACCTTTTTCCTCGGGGGTCTGGATCGAACCTCCCCGCTCCTGCTCGACGACGAGACCAGCATCGAGACTCTGCTGGGTTCGACGTCGTTCCGCGTGGGCGCGGAGATGCTCTTCTAGACCGGCCAGGACGCTCGGTCCTTCTCTTCCAGAAGTCGGATTCATCCACTCAATTGGAATTCATTGCCGCGATGATGAGGGCAAGGAGCGCGAGGCTCAATCCCACCACTGTCGGGAGGAACCAGGGCGGGAGGTCCGGCGGGTCCAACGTGTTTACGGGGTGTTTTTCCTTCGTCGGCTTCGGGAAGCCCTCCCCCCGTTTCGTTTCGGGTGACCCCGGGGAATCCGCAGTGGCATTGGGCTTTCGGTCGGTATGCTGACCCGCGAGTTCCTCCATGCGGAGGACGGTGATCTGGGTCATCAGGTCGCGGGGATCCCGCTCTTCTGCCGCGGCCTGTGTCGCGATGGGCTCGGGAGAGGTGGGCTGGTCGTCGTTGGCGAGACGTCTTGCATGGATCCGCGCACGCATCGCGTCGCTCAATTCGATGGATTGAACATTCCGCATCTCCTCGAGCGGCTCCCTGTCATCGGCCCCAGGCCGTGGTGTAGTCGTCACCTCGGAGGCGAATGCCGTGATGCTCGTGCGCTGTTCTGAGAGTTCCAATGCCGTGATTTCGGCCAGCGCCTGGAGCACCGCCGAGGCGTTTTCGGGGCGATCTTCCCGCTTCTTCGCGAGCATGCGACGGACGAGGGCCTCCACCGAGTCCGGGTGACGGACTGGAGAGTCCCAGGAGTGGAGTGGAGGGATCTCCGCATCGAGGTGCTTGATGCAGATGTCGACCGCCGTTCGCGCAACGAAAGGGGGACTTCCCGTGAGGCATTCGTAAAAGAGGGCGCCGAGCATGTAGATGTCCGTCCGGTCATCCGAGGGCTCCCCGACGATTTGTTCTGGGCTCATGTAGAGGGGGGTGCCAAAACGGAGCGCAGTGCTCGCCGCTTCGACGTTGCTTCCGACGATTTTCGCGATTCCGAAGTCGAGCACCTTCGCGAAATGGGGATCCCACACCTTCGATTCCACCAGGATGTTGTCGGGCTTGATGTCACGATGCACGATTCCCGCCGCATGGGCTTCCAGGAGAACGCCGGCGATTTGTTCGACGATGTGGATGGCGGTGAGCAGCGGGAGGGGACCCCTGTGAATCATGGCAGCGAGCGGTTCTCCGCGAATCAACTCCATGGTGATGTAGAGCAGGCCGTCCGGGGTGCGGCCGAAGTCGAACAAGGTGATCGTGTTGGGGTGCGAGAGCTGGCAGACAGCGCGGGCTTCCCGGAAGAAGAGGCGAGCCACTTCGGCTTCGTCATGCGCGACGCTCGGGTTGAGGATTTTGATGGCGACGTCTCGACCGACCCCCAGTTGATGCGCACGGTAGACGGTTCCCATTCCGCCTTCACCGATGATCTCGGTCAGCTCATAGCGATCCACCAGGACCTGTCCGAGCATCGACTCCATCATCAAACTCCTCTCCAAATGCGGTCCTGCGAAACTATCACGGGCTTGGATGGCGCCACAACTGAGAGGTGTTCAATCGCCGAGTTCACGGAGAATGCGGGCCATCTCCGGCGCCCGGGCTGCCTTGGAATAGAGGGTGTTCCCCAGGGCGCTGAGCGTCTGCCGCCTCTCTGGACTCCATTGCGTGAGCAGGGTGTCGAAGGCGATGGCGGCGCCATCCAGATCCTGGTCATCCACCAGGATTCCAGCGTCATGCTTCTGGGTGAATGCACTGTAGTCACCGATGCCGTCGCTGATGAGGGTGGGGAGACCACAGAGAACATATTCGGCGAACTTGGTCGGTGCAGCCACCGCGTTTACCGGATGCTGCGCTCGAAGGAGCAGGGCGGCATCCGCGGCGTTCAGCCAGCCGGGGACCTCGTCGTGGGTCGCCCGGAGAACGCGGAAGCGCCCCTTCGGAAGCGCGGCTTCCAGCTGCTTCTGCATGGCCTCGGTCTGGGGAGTGAGAGCGACAAAGTGAAGAGTCGGTCGGTCGCGCATGAGTCGCTTCACGAGCGCGAGGGTGGCGTCGAGATGATGCCAGAGTCCCACGGACCCGGGGAATATCAGGACCTCCTTGTCCGTGAGTCCTTCCCGCAGGCGCACTTCTTCCCGCAATCGGGGGTCGACCCGGAAGCGCTCTCCATCTGCGAGGCAATGAAAGACATCGATGCGTTCCCGCGGGGCGCCATGCTGGCTGACCAGGAGCTCCCGGAGGCGTTCCGAGACACAGAAGAGCCTGTCCGCGCCCTGGACGCTTCGGGTGATTGCGGATTCGATATGCTGGGCGCGACTGCTCGTTGCGGTGGGGGACGATTGGTCGTGCTCCATCCTGGATTCCGCCTGTGCGTCGCCCCGGACATCGAAGACCACTCGCACGTCTCCATGAAATCGACGCATTGCGATCGCGATGTCGGCTGCGGTGTGACCGCGTGCGAGAATCACGAGTCGGTCGGCGCTCGGCACTCCCGCCCATCGGGTGGCGAGTGCCTGGGCGATGCGAAAGGGGGTGAGATGGGGACGAAAGGAGGGGAGAAGCGTGACTTCGCCCGCGATGCGATTCGCGAATTCAGTCCGCCGGGCCTGGTAGGTCGTCCGGTTTCGGAGGTACTCCCCGAGACTCACGCACGCCGTGAGGTCCATGGAGATGCCTTCACGCTCCAGCGCACGGATCTTGTCGCCGACCTGGGAGTCGATGACCGTGGGGTGGAACCCCTGGTGCATCAGGAAGAGATGGCGGGTGGAGTGCTGTTCGCTCATTGGTTTCCGACCCACTCGACGGCGTACGGTTGTTCATCCTGAAGCAGGACCGAGAGGAGCGCGTGTCCCGCCTGCATGATGGTGCACTTCTCCAGTCCCTTCCAGTCCATCGTGTACTGGGGTGGGGCGAGAAGGAGCGAGCCGTTCCAGGGCAGGGAAGCGCGGGGAGTCTCCAGGCGGAGGGAAGCCCCCGTCTCGTGGACTCCGTAGCGAGGAGAGCGCGGAGCACGAACCGCGTGAAAGGTGGTGGAGGGGTCGCTGGACACCTGGAAGATGAGATGTCCGTCAGCGTTGTGGAGGGTCGCCATGTCCTCTTTCAACGTCAGCGAGAGATCCCCGAAATGAAGGGAGCGACGGAGGTCGTGGGAGCCCTCTCCTGTACAACGGTCCAGGATCAGGAGCGCTGGAAGCGAGGGGAGATGAAGGACGCGGCGGGTCAACCGGAGCGGAGCCGTGGGGCCGCTTCGTGCCGCTGGGAGCTGGCTTTCGAAGAGCGTCCACCCGTCTCCAGCGAAGAGCTGTACGGGGCTGGATTCAGGGGGGCGCTCGACTCCAAATCGGAGGCTCGTGACATCGAAACGGTCCGCTCCATCGACTTGAAGAGAGGAGTGTGCCGCAGTCTCTCGGTAGCGGGTGCGATCGGAGAGGAGGCCTCCGTAGCATCCGGTACCCGCGTCGGTGAGGACGGTTTGACCCTCAACCCACCAGGTCATGGAGGGGCTGTCTGCGTGGAGATGGGCCAGGGAAACGCCCCGTCGAAACGCGGACGGGCCCGCGCAGAACACGAGGTGTGAGGAGCGCTCCAGGTGGATTCGATCGACCGCGAGGCCGGTCTGAAGGAATCGAGAGGTGGTGTGGGAGGGGCGTTGCTTCTCCTCCTCGTCTTCGGCCGCCTGCAGACCCAACCACCAACACGTCATGCTGCCCCGACTGGACGAGGGGGGCGCGACGCCAAAGGCGCGACAGGCGGCGGTGAGGGGATCTCTCCGATCCTCGGGTGTGGGTTGGAGGAGCATTCCCAATCCATCATCGACGTCCCCAATGCGGGGCCACGAACCATCCGGTCGGATCATCGCGGCCGCAAAACCGGTCATGGCGTCGAGGCGCTGGAGGACTCTCTCCGACGTGTGAAGGCCTCGGGTCCGTCGCAGGGTCGCCCATTCAGTGGCGCTTTCGAGGGTGAAGAGGTGATAGCCAACGGAGCCTTCTCCGGGGGATCCATCTTCCCAGAACTGGCGAAGAATCTCCGCTTCGGCAGCGAGGTGGATTTCCGGGCCGTGTTGGCGAGCGAGGGGAGAGGAGGGCATGGAGGCACAATACCCATCCAGCGCCAGAATCTCCGTCAGCGCATGGTTGTTTCGATCTGGACTCGTCGTGCGGGTGCTCCATGCATGGTCTGCGTGCGCCCACAGAGCCGCGTGGAATCGGGTTCGCTCGGTCTCGGTCCAGGGCATGTGATCGCCCGCCAGGCGACGGGCCCAGACCCAGGATTTCATGCGAAGCGCGGTCTCCTGGGCATGCATCCAGTGGATTCCCCTTCCCCAGGGGTTCGCGTCCATCCATGAGCGCAGGAGTTCCTGGAGGGCTTCCAGATGCTGCGGGTCGCCCGTGAAGAGGAAGGCCATGGGAAGAAAGAGCAGAGGCTGGTGGCGATTGAGTTCCCACGTCTGTCGGATGTCTCCCGGCGTGTTTTCGGCCGCCTCGTGGATCTGATCGATGGGGAGGAGGGGCCACTGTGCGTTCTCGCCGGCGCCCAGCGCGACATGCCAGTCGATGACTCCCTGGAAGTCAGGGAGTCCGTGACCCAGCCAGCGCATGTCTCCTCGAGTGATCGCCTTCGCCCGCTCAATCACCTCGTCCACCTGGTGGGGCATCTCGCGTTTCAGTTGATCCGCAATCCATGCGGGGTCGTTGCCTGGAAGTGCCGAAGCGCAGAGTTCAGCATCCAGAATCGCGACCTGTGAACCGAGGTCTTTCTCCGGAACTCCAAGAGCCCTGGCAAACGCTGTTTCGT
>CAVOCR010000013.1:0-12020 GCA_963694245.1 Myxococcota bacterium | reverse complement strand
GTACGCTCCTGCAATGGCCGTTCGTACGTCATTGCAGGTCTCAATGCCCTCCTGAAGGTCGCTCCACGCGCTGGGATTCGTCTCGCTCCAGTTCAAATCGATGAGGAGAGGCGAGAGGGGCGCGCAGACATTGTTCGACTCGTCGCACACCCCCGGTTGTTCAGGAGTCAGGTCGTAGTGGAGGGTACCGTTGAATTCCCGGACATCCGAGAGGCCCGCGAGCGGCCCCTCAGGCAGGACTCCGCCTGGCAGTGCACGGTACAGGGAGGTTGTGAATCCAATGCTCTCGGGAATGGGGGCTCCCGCGAGGAGCTGCATGGAGATGAGAAGCTCCGGTGCGTCCATTGCGAAGCCCTGGAGTCCAAAGGGAGCGTTCCAGCGACCTCCGAGGACGATGGAGGCGCCGAATCCTCCCCCGTCGAGGGCCTCGATGGTCGTTTCTCCGGTGAGGATGCCCGCCTGGTTTTGAGGTACCAGCACCGCGAGACCTTGAACGGCGCTCGTGAGCTTCTGCTCCTCGAGGGTTCCAGACACTGTGATGTCCGAGAGTCCAACGGACGTGATCGTCGGGACATCTCCGGGGCCAAACAGGGACCAGTCGGCGTTGTAGGGGGCCGTGTACGCGAGGGTCTCCCAGTTCAGGAGATGAAAGAGGAAGGGAAGAGGGACTTCGTTGGCGAGGACCGGGATCGGGTTGATGGCCATCGCGGCTCCCGTGACACCCACTCCGATGGGAGGGTCATCCGTGGGGTCGTCTGGGGTCTTCCAGACATCCCACGACGAGAGCGGCGTGCTGGTGCCGATGATCTCGAGATTGGCGAGATCCCCGAAATGGGGGAGGGAATCCGAGGGAATCGTGGCTGCGAAGGAGGTTTCGTCGCCATCTCCCGTGCCCACTGCGACGACGACCGCGTATTCGCTCAAGGTGCACGCGCTCGTGTCGAAACAGAGCTTCATCAACGCATAGTAGTCGATCGCGACGCCGATTCCGGCGGTCGGGGTGACGGTCAAATCGATGTCCTGCAGGATCACCTTGTCTTCGCCAAGGGCGCTCGAGAGCGGTTGCACCTGGCCATTGTGGAGGCCCGTGAAGAGGGGCATCTCAGGTCCCTGGGCGACGGCATCGAGTTCCACCAGGAGCGAATCGCTCGCGAGCGTGAGTTCGGTCTCGACCTCCAATGCCACCTTCCAGGCCTCGCCGTTTTCGAAAATGCCTTCCGCCTCTGTCCAGTTCAGGGTGAATCCGGGGGCGACGGGAGTGGAGACCTCCGAGGTTCCGAGGATGGACACGTCGAGGACGCCGTTGATGCGGTCGATTGTCCCTGTGGCCCCTTCGATCACCACCTCCAGGGCGCTCGCGGGGAGCCATGAGGTCCCCGACACCTGACTGGCGACGAGATAGGCGTTTCCATTGTTCTTGTAGTCTCCGGTGACCTGGACCTGCACGGACGTGGGATCGGGACCGAGGGTGCTGGTCGCGACGACCTCCAGGAAGGGGTCTCCCTGGGTGTAGATGAGGGTGGTGTCGTGGAGCATCACTCCCTCGCCCAATGGGAGATCTCCAATCGGGAGGGTGGCCTGAAACGGGTCGAGGTACATCGTTCCGAAGAGAAACTGGGTGTTCCCCTCGATCTCTGCATCTCCACTGACCACGAGCTCGGTTTCTCCGAAGCAGACCTGCACGAGGGCCTCGCTGAACAGAATCGAACCCAGCGCGATCCCGGCGCTGGTCGAGAAACACTCTCCGAGCGTGGGGATCACGCCGCCTTCCGCAGTGACTCCCGTCAACTCCACCGTCCCCATGGGCCCCAGTGGCACCGCGCCCACGAGTTCCACGACGAACGCTCCGGAGTCGGTGATTTCACCGATGATGTGGACTTCGCTGAGGGTCAAGGTGTCCGAGAGTGGGAGGGAGAGCGGGCTGACCGAGGTCACGATCAGTCCGGGGACACCCGTGTCCCGGTAGAGGGAGCCGCTGACTTCCGTGACCATCAGGCCCATGCCGGGGAAAGGGTCCCAGACGGTGTCGGGAGTCAGTGTCAGATCAATCTGGAAGTCGTTTCCGGGGATCATGTCGCCGATGGCGGAGAGCTGCAGCAGGGAGGCTCCCTGACCAAATTCCAGCGAGGCATTGAAGCCAAGCGCGAGGGCTCCCTCTCCGAGCGTGAGCGTGACGGGGCCCGTGACCAGTCCAGGGCCCATGTCGAGGGTGTCGAGGTCGAATTGCAGCGCCCAGGGGCTCTCGAGGTCCGCCGCTCCCGAGAAGGGGTGAAGCGTGTCTTCGAGATTCAAGTGTCCCGAGGTGGTGGTCGTGACGTTGCCGTTGGGATCCACGCAGGCCGACACGGTGGTGTCGACGAGTTGGATGAGTCCCAGTTCAATGTCCTTGGTCGCTTCGAAGCAGATGTCCGTGCTTTGATCGATGGTGCCGCTGATGGCGATGCTTCCAAACGGCCCGAGGTTCGCGCTGCCTTCGAGGGTGATGGTGGTCTCCCCGCTTCCGTCGATTTCACCGGTCACGGAAACCTCGGTCAGCACCATCGAAGGCGCAACGGGGAAGTCGTTGGCATAGTTCCCGGTCACGCTCAAACTCGCGGTTCCATTGGCGCGGATCAGGGTTCCGGAGGCCGATCCAAGGGCCAGCGTCAAATGCTCAAAGGGCTTCCAGTTCGTGCCGGGGGCGAGGGCGAGCGGGAGGGCGAAGTCTGCGCCGGGTGTGAATTGTCCGCTGTATTCCAGCACCGCCTGCTCTTCGTCTTGTCCAAGCAGCACCTCGCCCGTGATGTCGAGGATGGGGAGGGTGGGGTCGAAATCCAGATAGACCGCATCCAGAACGATTCCAGGGCCCATGGGGAGATGGGGCAGGATCGCGGTGAGGCTCCAGGGAGGACCCAGCAGGAGGCTGCCGCCGTGAACGAGGGTCTTGCCTTCGAGCAGCATGAAGCCGGAGACCGTTGCCTTTTCAGGAAATCCATCCACCAGGCACGTCGTGAGATTCGTTCCGGTGAACGCGACACCATGGGTGGTGGCGTTGCCCGTGCCCGTGAGACAGCCATCGAGGGGGGAGCCGGGAGGCGCGGTCAACTCTCCCGCCATCGTGAGGTCGACCCAGGGGCCCACCGACGTGATGCCGCTGACAAGAAGCGTCCACGGTTCCGTCGCGGGATTGTTCGCTTGAACCAGCACATCGGTCAGGGTCAACGTGCCGGTGGTGAAGAGGGGAACCTCCGCCTCGATCTCCACATCCCATTTTCCGTTCTCCCGGAGAAGGGAGCCGTTCACGTTGTAGAGGGAGACCGACAGCGCGGGCCAGGGGGTCCAGGGCGCGGCGGATTCGGGCCATGTCAACGCGAACTCGAGATCGCCCTCAGCCGAGTATTCACCCACCATGTTCAGGGTGACGCTGGCATTGCCCTGGGACAGTTCCACCATTCCGGACAGCGTGCCGGAGATCGACTCGGGTTCAAACGCAAGGGAGGCATCGACAAGACGGATGCCGGGCGTCAGTGTCGCGTTCGGAAGCGCCACGGTGATGGTTTCCGGGGTGACCAGTTGAAAGGAACCGCCCACCTCGAGAGTGAGGCCCTCCCATTCAATTGTGGCTTCCGAAAAGCTCGCCTCGAGTTCAAAATCCGTGCTCTGGCAGACGGTCAGTTGCGGATTCTCGAAGCGCATGGGCGAGAAATCTGCTTCCGAGAGTTCGCCGAGCACGCACCACGAGATGGGATCATCTTGAGCCGCGCGCGTAAGGGTTCCGTCCACGGGCACGGAACCAAAGGCGGCCATGTCGAACGCGCCCGCGAGGCCGACATTGACCGGTCCTCCCGTGGGGTCGAGGAAGCCGATGTAGGTGAGCGCATTCGAACCCCCAATCAATTCGGTCCCGTCGCAGTCCTGGTCGAACCCGTCATCCGGGAGTTCGAAGGGAAGGCATTCCGTGTTGCATCCCTCGTCCACGGCCCCGTCGCAATCATCGTCGTTGGAGTTGTTGCATAGCTCGGTGCCCAGGCCCGCGGGGGTGCACGGGTATTCACAGCCATCCGTGTGCTTTCCATTCAGGTCGTGATGACTCGGTTCGCACGCGGCGATCAGGCAGGACTCGCCCCCACAGAATCCCGAGGCAAAGGGAAGTTCACACGCGAGATCGTTGGGAAAGGAGAGACATCCCAGCGCGATGTTGCACATGTCAAAGGTGCAGGGGTTGGCATCATCACAGTTCGTCGGCAGCTCTCCGATGCACGTTCCCGACTGGCAGGTGTCGATGGCCGTGCATCGGTTGCCGTCATCGCAGAAGATGCCGTCCTCTCCCAGTTCGCAGGGATTGTCGACCTGGAAGGCGCATGCATCCGCGCATCCGTCCTGATCCTGATCGATGTCCTCGGCAGGGGGCACGCCCAACGTGTAATTGATCGAGAGGAGGACATCCGACACATCCACCGTGGCGTCACAATTCTGATCGAGAAATGCCCCGTCGTCGCCCGCGCATCCCGGAAGCAGTCCATTCCCGCTGAGTTCGAGGAGTGCACCGAGCAGAATGCATTGAACATCGAGCACATCGGCGGCGCCGGAGAGGTTGGTGTCCCCTGGGGGGTCCGTGCAGCGATCAACGCACCCGCATTCGTCCTCGCACTGGCCCCCACCGAGCGCGATGCAGAAGAGGTCCCAGGCGTTCTCGCAGCAGAAGGAGTCCGCTTTGCATACACAGGACTCACAGGTGGGCTCGACGCATCCGGTGGTGGTCGCGGGAGAACAGCAGACGGGCTCTTCGTACCCGCTGAGAGGGGCTTCAAGCGTGTCCAGATGAGGGGGGACATTCCCCGGATCCAGGACGGCATTGTTCGCGGACTCACAGCCCGCGAACATCGCAATAAGCGCGATGGCAGTCATCCATTGGAGAAATGTCGCGGGAGGTGTGCCGCGCATGTTTCCCTCCGGCCCTTCTCAGGCTCGGCTCGACGCCCCGTCCAGCGCCTCGTTGCACTTTGGATGGGTAGCGATGGTGTCAGTTGCAGCCGGAATCATGACGGTTGATACCGGAAAATACAAGGCCAATGAGGCGCAGTTCCCCATCGGAGGTCATCTGGGCTGTCATCGGAGACCGGTGGGTTACATCGTGACGTGGAAGCAACCGGAATCACAGCATTTGGGGGTTCGCACACAGTCCCATGTGATCTATCATGAACGCGCGCAGCAATTTAATGTAATCCGATATCTGGCGGGCACCAGCCCGGGAGCTTCTCATGAAAACGCGTATTCACTTCGTCCTGTCCCTTGCGCTGACGCTGGGACTGCTCTCGACCACAGGATGTGAGTCAGGAGATCCTGTTGGAGACCAGTCCCTCGTTGATGGGGACGAGTCCAGCAACGGAGTTCTCGACCCCCCCGGGGAAACGACGGGAGGGGAGGGCATGGATGAACCGCTGGTTCCTGTCGACCTCTGTCCGGAGAAGGGATGCGACAGTGTGCTCGATGAAACCATTCTCGAGCAGTATGCGATGCGAGACGTGCTCCCAGTGGATGAGGCGCCCGAGCGTCTCTGCCGGCGTCTTGCCGTGGATCTCTGGGGCCGGATTCCCTCGTGGACAGAGGTCGAGAAGCATTGCATCGGGAAGAGTCCCGCGGAATCGGTGGATGCCTTCATGGATGCCCCCCAGTACGCGACGTACGCGCAGCGGCGGTGGGCGGACGAGTTTGAGTACAACGACAGCATCGTGTGGTGGCAGTACATCGAAGACCTCGACAAGCTCGTGGGCGAGATGTACGCCGGCACTCTGAGCTACCCGGATTTCGCCTCCAGGGCGCTCATTCATCCCGCCTTCATCTCCCGGTATGACGGGGATGCGCTGGTGGGCGCGGCGTTCCGCATCTTCATGGCGCGGGATGCGCTGGTGGCGGAGCGAAAGGACCTGATCAAGCTCTGGAACATCTGGGAGACCCAGATGGGATACGACAGCGACTGGTACCTCGAGTATGGCGAGGTCGTAGTCGATTTGCGGAAGTGCAGTGGTACGTTGAACAAGGCCAAATGCACCGCGAGTCTCTACGGGGGCGCCCAGGTGGTTCTCCCACTGGTGGACATTGAAGACCCCATGAGCGCCAACAATGTGCTCGGACTCGATCAGCTCTCCGAGAGCGATCTCGCGGTCCTGAATGCCCCCGGTGAACTCTTCCGATCGATGGACGTGTTTTACGAGGCCGCCGTCGACAGGGTCCTCAGCCGGTTCCTCGGCTACGATTCGGGAGTCCTCTTCGGTGTTCCCATTCAGCTCGTGCCCGATTTGCGCCTGGAGCTGATCGAGATTCTGCATTCCAGCGGCGGGAGCCTTCGCGCCGTGGAGCGGGAGGTGCTCGCGAGTCGCCTCTACATCCAGTCGGGTCAGCGCCCAGACGAGGTGCCCACCACGGATGATGCGCCGTTCAATGATCATGAGGCCAACACGATGATCGACCGGGCCCCCTGGGCCTATGGGCCCACCAAGCAGATGCGGGTGGAGGCGTGGATGAACTCCATCCAGAATTTCGCGGGATACGGCCACACCGAGGCGTGGGTGGAGGGATACACCGAGGTGTTGACTCCGGCGGTTTCAGGTGCCTGTGACCACCGCTACCCCAACATGGAGCCCGGAGAGATCACGGAGGACGAGATGATCTACCATCCGTCCAACTACCCTCTCGCAGACGCGGCGATCAATCGTCCTGACTTCATGTATCGCGACTTCGCGCGCAACCTGGGCGGGTGTCCGAACCACGTTCAGTTCACGCGATTCACCGGGACTGGGGTCATCCTCTCGCTGGAATCCACGCGCTATGTGAACTCCGCGTGTTTCCAGATGAGTTCGGGAGGCATGTTCCCGATGGACCACAACATGTTCGATGTGAGCACGGAAGGGCTCACCCAGTTGATTGTGCATCAGTTCCGCAATGCGCTGACCCGTGACCCCTCGGAAACCGAGGTGTCGACGCTCATGAATGTGATGCAGGGGTGTCTCGCGGAATCGGATAAATGTCCCCCCGATGTTCTCGGCCGAAAGGTCTGCGCGGCATTGATGCGTACCACCGACTTTCTCTACTACTAGGCGAGGCCAGCAACATGTCCAACAAGACCAATCATCTCTCGCGACGTGGCTTCCTCAAGGCCGCCACCATCGGCGCGGGAGCCATCGCGGCTCCCTGGGTCTGGGTCCCCAAGAAGGCCTTTGCCGTCAGTCCGGCGTTTGGAAAGGCGAAGCACGTCATCGTCTTCTTCGCTGGAGGCGGAATGCGTACGAGCGCCGTGTTCAATGGAGACGTCGCCAAGCAGTACAACCCCTATGGGATTCATAACACCAAGGCGGATTGGGGGGTGAGTTCTCTCTTCTCGCCCGACCCGCTGGAGTTGATGACCTGGGGACCAGGCGACGTGGTTCCCTCCTTCCCGGACATCGCGAACGAAGTCGCGATGCTCGGCGCCGTGGATCACGCGCCGGGTTACATGGGAGGGGGCATCACAAGCCACAACACGACCCCTCTTCGGATGGCCACCGGGTACCCGGGTGGATTGAACAGCTTCTTGTCCTACGTGGGGCAGTGGAAGGCTGCGACGAGTGAGAAGTACATTCCTCCTTTCGTGGTCGGAAACCAGGCGCGGACCTTCTCGATGGGGGTGGGGGAGCATGCTCTCTACCGTGCTGTCAGCTTGAGTGGTCCGGGAGATTTCTCCCAGCTGACCGGCGATTTCGATGCGGATGATTCCGGTCTGAGCTGGAACAGTGAATTGGAGAAGGCGTTGGACACGTCGTTCATGAACTCTCGCCCGTACCACGTTCGCCAGAAGGTCAAGGGGACCATGCAGGCGAAGGATGACGCGATGGAGTTCCTGGAGACCTTCCTCGATCCCGCGCTGCATCTGACGACGCAGCCGGAAGCCTCGCTCGGTGGAATCACCAACGAGCAGCTGCTGGAGGTCTTTCCCGATGATCACTGGTGTCAACGCGCAGCGATGGCCGTGCGTCTCCTCCAGATTGGGTCGCCCATCGTCGCGGTGGGCCAGGGGGGCTACGACATGCACTCCAACGAGGAGATGTCGCTCCGGCCGAAGATCGAGAGCATGGGTCGGGCGATGTCGGGCCTGAAGTTCGTGCTTCAGCGCCTGGAGCATCCCGAGGGAGGCACCTACTGGGATCACACGATGATCTACGCGTGCACCGAGTTTGGACGGGATGGAACCTACCCGGACACGGGGTGGAACAATGGGGGTGGAGCCGACCACCAGGGCTCCCCGGCGAGCCGCAACCAGTCCTGTCCCGTGATGGGCGGGCCCGTGACCGCGGGCGGGAAGCTGATTGCTCCGACGGATCCGATGAGTTATGCGGCGGTGGATGGAAATGCCGTGCATTCCCAGTCGCTTCTTTCGACCGCACTGGATGTCCTCGGCATCAAGAGCGATCAGTATCTCGAAGCGCCACCCATCCACGAATTGTTCGAGGTGTAGGGGGGACGATGAACGGGGGAATTCGAAGCCGACTTCTGGGGGTGGGTCTCATCATCCAGATGGGGTGCATGCTCGCGTGCACGAGCAGCTCTTCCACAGAGCAGGATGAGACGACGGGGGACGAGACGTCCGCAGAGGAATCTGCCGGCGAGGAATCCTCTGGCGGCGAAACGGGCCCCCCGGAGACCACCGGCGGAGAAGAGACGGGAGAGCCGGCGGTCCTCGCGGAGGCGCGGGTCAAATACCCCGACTACAAATCCTTCCACCAGCTGGCGATGGGACCGAAATGTGGGCCTGTCGGAGGCGTGTGTCACAACACGAAGGAATTCCCCGACCTCCATACGTCAGCGAACATGATGGATGCCATCGGCCTCTACTGCAATGTGCTCGCCGATGGACCCGAGGTGACGGAGAATCTCTGTGAGCCGGTCGGGGATGTGCTCGTGCTGACCAGCGGTCAGGACGTGGGATTCACCAGCCAGATTGGGCAGCTTTTCGAAGTCCCGGGAGACATGGCATGCGATGATGCCGCGGTCGCTGATCTGCCGGACGATCTCGGCACCGATCGTGAACTCTGCATGAGTCTGAAGGATGCCGTACCCCTGGGCGCGGCGGTGGGAGAGGACCTCGTGAGTTTCAGCGTGGTGCGACCCGATTCAGTGACGGGTGAGCAACTCGTGCTGCTTCAATACGAGGATCGTCTCCTGACGAGTCAGTCATCGAAGCACGTCCGTTTCACGGATTTCGGCATGCTCACTCCTCAGGATCAGGACACGTTCCTGTACACGATTCACCAGGGTGATTTGAACGGAGACTCCGTATTCGGTGCCTTGACCGATGAGTCCGGACTGTTGATCAAGCCGGGCGATCCGCTTCATAGCTACATCGTCTGGCGGATGATGGGATGGGGGCTTGCTCCGCGCATGCCGCTCGCCGAGGCACCCATGACTCCGATGATGCAGCTCGCGATGATGTGCTGGATCAAGCAGTTGGATCCGAGTGTGACCTCCCCGGATCCGAGCGCTGAGATTGTCTACGATGACTGTCTGGAGTTTCTCGAGGAGATTGATGATCTCGACGAGTGGAATGAGCTCTACGGGGACATCCCGGAAGAGTGATGTCGATCAGTTGTCTTCCATCCGGGGCGTGACGTAGGTCTCCGCCGAGACTCCAGCGCTCACGTTGCCGAAGCGGTCCATCACGACCAGCGTCGCCTCCAGATAGCCCCCGAGAATTTCCTCAAGCCACCATTTCCCTCCGGTCGCGACGAGATCGAAATTCACCTGTGTCTCCGCCTGCAGAATTCCCCCGAGCTCGTTCTTGATCGTGTAGAAGAGCAGGGCGCTCGTGAGTTCTGACGAGGACCATTCGAATCCAGCCATCTCCTCGCCTCCTCCATACGCGACGAAATCGGAGATGACGGGTGAGGCCCCGTCATCGTCCGGGAGAGTCGAGCCGAGGTTCTGAGCTGGAACGATGGATCGCGGCATGGAGGACGTCGCCCACTCGAGTGTCGCGAGAGCGTTCCCGCCTTCTTCCCACATCTCGAAGGTCATGGGGTGCCAGCCCTTTGTCAGCTCGATGACGAGCTCCTGGGTGAAGCCTCCCGCTTCCCACGCATCAATGATCAAGGAACCATCCAGTGTGAGTCTGGCGCCGTTGTCGCCCCCGACATAGAGGGTGTAGATGTCGTTGCTGGGGACAAAGATGGCTCCTTGCCAGCGAATGCTGAAGTTGTTGTTGGGCATCGGGAGGGCGAAGCTCCCGTTCAGCGCTCCGTCGGTGTCCTGGGGGAGGTTGATGCGCGGGTCGATGCGGTAGGCGATGGGAAGCCCGAATTCCGTCCCCTCGAAATAGGTCCCGAGGATCCCCCCTCCGAGCCAATTGCCTTTCTCGGGGGTCGTGATGGGGAATTTGTCCGCGGCGATCTGGCGTCCCCAGAGGTCCTTGACCTTCACGGAGACCTCATATTCCTTGCTGGGGGCCAGGTCCATCACGAGCCTGTGTGCATTCACAGGGTTGTCACTCGACGTGATGCTCCCTTCGTCATAGAGCTCGGTGCCCCCGTCGGTCGCGGCCCACGAGACGGTGAGGATGGACGGGGCCGTGGTCTCTGCGGTGATTCGGGCACCGTAGGGCCAGACCTCTTCGACCGCCATCGCCAGGAGACCCAGCGGGGGCTCCGCGTCGGGGGGATCACTGGCATAGCCCATGGAGTCTCCGACGATCACGCTCGGATTGGATGCTCCGGGTTCCATGGCGGAGAGCACAATGAGCGCATCCCAGGAATTCCGCGCATAATCGACTTCAAGAGAATGCCAGCCGGCTTCCAACGCGATCCCAACCTCTCCCGTGGTGTACGTTCCCGTGGCCCATTCATCGAAGAGGACGATGTCCCCGATCCGTACCTGCGCGCTGTCCGCGACGGTGAGTCGGAAGACGTGGACGCCGGACTCTTCCACGTAGATCGCGCCACGCCACTCGACCTCAAAATAGTCGCCGAACGTCGTGAATTGCTCATCGAGTCCTGGAAAGTCGATGGCGGAGTCGAGTCGTCGGAGCAGAAGTTCGAGTTCGGCCACCGTCTCCTCGTCCTCCTCGGCCTCCTCGCCATCTTCTTCTGGAGGTTCGGGAATCACCAGGTACCGTCCGAGAATGCCTCCCGGAAGGTAGCCGTCTTCGACGGCGCTGAGGGGGACGTCTGTCAGCTGTGTGATGTCGTCAGCCCCTCCCTCGGTGGAGACGGTGTCACCGTCTTCGATCGTGTCCGAGGACGCGTCAGCGGAACCGGTTTCCTCGCCACTGCTGGAGGCGGAGGGGGAGTCGGAACAGGCCATGGGGATGCACAGGAGTGCAAGGGTCAAAAGGCGGGTGATGTGTTTCATGCTCGCATCATAGCCGTTCCCGTGGATGGGGACAACGAGCGAACGAGGCTCAGGGAGAGTGCAATCCAATGGTCTGGATGGATTGAAGCGTTGGCAGGGTGCCATTGGTGGCGGGTTGAAGCGTGACCAGGACCTCGAGAAACGCGCCTGACACTCCCCCGATGTCGGTGAAATTGAAGGGCTGGATCTCGGGCGGAAACGGACCTTCCGGAGCGCTCCAGGCGACCGCGGCCAGGTTTCCGATCGTATCGGCTGTCCGGAATTGGAGGGTGAGTGAGGATCCTGGGGGCGTCGTCGCCGTCGCGGAGACCTGAAGCCAGGTGGTCACGAGAGGAGACGACCATCCCGTGAAGATTTGCGTGAAGGTGGACCCGCCTCCAGCAAAGGGCGCGACTTCGCTCAAGGAACACCAGGGAACGCATCCTCCACAGGGCGCGAGAACGTTTTCATCCGTGAGTCCGTCGCAGTCATTGTCGAATGTATCGCATGTCTCCGGCGCACCCGGGAAGATCAGGCTGTTGGTGTCGATGCAATCGCCCCCTCCCGCGGGACACGCATCGAGTCCGAGGGGGACTTCACCGCTGCAGTAGTTGTCGCCGTCCAGGTCGCAGCCTTCGTCAATCTGGCCGTTGCAGTTGTTCTCAAATCCGTCACAGGCCTCCGGC
>CAVOCR010000012.1:0-12021 GCA_963694245.1 Myxococcota bacterium | reverse complement strand
AGTGCATCTCCCGACCCACCAGGACGTCTTCTTTTCCCACGACGGGGATGTTGTTCTCGGCCTGACAGGCAACGACGCAGGCTCCACACCCGTGACAGGAGGAGAGGTCGACGGTCATGCCCCATTGTTGGCCATCCGTGACGTTCGGCTGTTCCCAGAGGGACTTCAGCTTGTCCGCGGGCATGACCTCTTTTTCCTGAACGAATCCGGCGACGGCTCCCGCTTCACCCCCTTTCACGGCTTCATCCGCGACGTATTCGTCGAAGGAGGTGGATCGCACGAAGGTCGGAACGCGCCGATAGGCCTCTTCGCGTTCGCTTTCAGTATCTTCCATGCCTCCCTGCTGCTGGGTGCGTGCGAGCAGATGATGACCCGTTGTCTTTTGCAGGGTGGCGTTGGGAATGATCCATGAGCCGTCATTGATGTCAGCGATGTCGAAACCCGTTCCGTTGCCGTATTTTCCGGCGTGGGTTCGTCCATATCCCATGGAGATGCAGACCGTGTTGTCTGCGGTTCCCGGAGTCAGGAGAACTGGAAGGGTCGCGCTGCCCGTGGCGGTTGTGAGAATGACCATGTCCCCAGTCTTGATTCCGAAGGCCTCGGCGGTCTCCACTCCGATCAGAAGGGCGTTGTCCCAGGTCAATTTGGTCGCGGGGTCCGGCAACTCCTGAAGCCAGGGGTTGTTGGCGTGACGTCCATCGAGAACCTTGGAGTCGAGCGTAATGTTCAGCTCGACTGAATGGGTTCCTTCCGGGGTCGCGCCTGGCGCAGCCGCGACCGCGGGCCATGCGGCAGCCACCTTGCTGAGGTCCGGTGAATTGGGGTTGCCTTCCGCCAGGTTTCTGCGCTCGGCGATGCCGCTCGTCAGGAATCGTCTCCAGTGATCGGCGTCATGTCCGGTTCCCCAATGGGCCTGAACCAGTGCGTGGTCACTTTGTTCTTCACCCACGAGTCGGGCGAGGACGGTCATTGCGGAGGCGCTGGCGTGGAGAGGCGCGATGAGGGGCTGTTGAATGCCGACTGTTCCGTCGACGCTTCTCAGATCGCCCCAGGACTCCAGCGGATGGCTCAGGGGAATGTGCCAGTCGACATTTGCCGAGGTCTCGTCTCGCAGATTTCCCAGGTGGACGCTCAGGGGAACGGAGCGAATGGCGGTGGCCATGTTCATCGCTCCGGGCGCCGTGAATGCGGGGTTTCCACCCAACATCACGAGCTGTTGGACTGATCCGGAACTGAGCGCGGCAGCGAGGGCATCCAGTCCTTGCGCTGGAGCGACATCCTGGCTCCAGTCCACGGTGGTTCCGAGGGCTCCCAGCATCGTGTTCACCACGTGTCCGAGTGCGTGAACAGGGGGCGCTTGTCGATCCCCCACCACGATCAGACCCGATTTTCCAGCGTTCGCGAGATCCTTGGCGACCGCCGTCACCCAGGTCGCAGCGTCTCCCGTGGGGGCCGTGGTTCCGGGCGCCTTCCATCCGGCAGGAAAGCTCTTGCCATGATTCGCAACCAGTGCATTCGCCACCGCGAGCAGGAAGTCTCCGATTCGGGAGCCTTGCATTCGCAATGTGTTGTCTGCGGCCATGCGCGTGACATGCACTCGCGGACCGACGACATAGAGCCGGTTCATTGTCTTGTTGTCGCCTTCCAGCTTCCGCGCTTCAGAGAAGAGTCGGGAGGTGCGTTCGGCGTTCCCCTCCATTCCCAGGAAGTCGCTGTCCAGACTGAGAATCACGCTCGCCTTGTCGGGGTGCAGCAATGTCCGTGTACCGGGCATCCCGACAAGCGTGTTCCCGGCTCCCGGGTTGGAGGCGTGCCGGAGATCGTGGCGGTAGATGTTCGCCTGCGGGAATCGTTTGCTGAAGCGTGTCAGGAGCTTTTCGAACGTGGGGGACGGGTTCCATTCGAGGAGCAGTGCCAGTCCTCTACCCTCGGATCCCGCAGCGCGATCGCCGAGGCCTTGAATGGCGTGAAGCGCGTTGTCGAGGGAGGTCTCGTTGCCGTTCATGACGGGCATTCGACTACGCTCTGGAGCGTAGAGTTCCATCGTCGTTCCCTGCGCCACTGCGTTTGCAGAGCCCCTGTTTCCGGGGTGGGCGGGGTTTCCCTCGATCTTGATCGGTCGTCCGTCCTGGCTTTCGACCGTGAGTCCGAGAACGGCTCCTCCGACCACCATGCTGGTGGCGTAATAGGTCGGTCGTCCTGGAATGAGATCCTCGGGACGCTCTCCGAAGGGGAGGATGTGTTCCACCGGCTTCCGAATGCAGCCCGACATGGTCGAGGCGGCCGCCGCAACACCGCCGGTGAGTTTGAAGAACTCCCGTCGGTTGAAATCCGCCGGAACGGTTTCTTCAGCGTTGGATGAAGGAATCACGGGGATTCCATTGGGGGTCGCATTGGCTGTGGGCTTGTTCATCGATGACATCCAGAGCAATGGGCCGGCGGGGTCAGTTCACGGGTGCGTGAAGCGTCCTCGGCAGGGTTGTAATCATGTGCAGCAGCTGTCCACGCCATGTCAGCAATGGCGTTTCGGGGCCTCAGATTCGGAGTGGGGTTTCGATGGCAGTCGAGGCACCAGTTCATGCTCAGCGCTTTCGCCTGTTGAACGACTTCCATTTGATCGATGCGTCCATGACATGTCGCGCAGCCAATGGAGGCGGCGAGGTGCACGCTGTGATCGAAGAATGCGTAGTCCGGGAGCATGTGAACGCGGACCCACGCCACCGGTTTTCCCGTGGCATGACTCTCTCGGATCGGAGCCAGTGCTTCACTTTCGGGCAACACGGTGCGGTGACAGTTCATGCAGGTCGCTGTCGGGGGAATCGCGGCATGAGCCGAGTGTTCCACCGTGTTGTGGCAGTAGCGGCAATCGAGTCCGAGGTCGCCAGCATGCAGCTTGTGGCTGAATGGCACGGGTTGTTCCGGCTGGTAGCCGACATCCGTGAATTCGGGTGAGAACCAGTAGCTCACAGCTCCCACGACAAGAGGTCCCCCGATCAGAAGAACGCCCACGACAATTCGGGGGAGAGCATTGGTCCAGCGAGGAAATATGACGGCCACGTGACTACCCGAACGGTGGTTTCCTCGTCGACCCCTCGCATGCGTAGCGCGCGCGCGGCAGAGGAATGCATTCAACGGGCGCCGAAATTAGCACTGGAAGCCGGTGGATGCAAGCGATCCTCCAGCGGAGTCCGAAACGAGGGGGTTCAAGGCCCTCCACGGATACGGTATCTATCTGGTATCTATCTGGTTTCTTTGGGGATTTGAGTCGGGAAGACGCCGTGAGAATCGATTTCGTCATCGCGGCGGCCTGTCGAATGCCATCGACGGCCTCAGGGGCAGATCGTGCCTTCTTTCACGGCCTCGAACTCCTCCCAGAGCTTTTCGCCGTTGTTGTAGCAGGTCACGGCTTCCAGTTTTCCGCGGCGAGTCCAATGTGACCAGGCGCCATGGGCCTGATTGTTCGCGTAGGTGCCTTTGACTGAGACGCTCCCCGTGGGGAACCAGCGCTGAGCCTCCCCCTGGCGGACGTTGTCCTTCCAGGTGGTCTTCGAGATCTTCCGGTCGCCTGCATTGGAAAGAGACCATGCTCCCGTCAGTTTTCCGTCTCGCAGCTTTCCACTGGCGAACACGGCCTGACTTTCGTCATGCCATTTGTCCCCCTGTTTCAGCGCATCGAGCCAGTGTTTTCCTGCCGCTGTGAAACACTCGATGCGAGTGGTTTCCTCTCCGTGGGTGACGCGGGTCAGAAGATGGCCTTCCGGGTTCCAGCTCTCCCAGGTTCCGTTCGCGACACTGGAGGTCTTGCCGTCCTTGTCCGTTTCCGCCGCGTAGCTTCCACGAACCTTGTCGCTTCCGTCCATGTGGAACTCTTCCCAGCTTCCGTTCAGGACGCCCTGGGTCCAGTTCTCACGCAGCTTGATCTTCCCGTTGTCGTGAAAGGTCTCCCACAGGCCGTCTTTCTTGTCGGCGGTGAAATTTCCGATCACCCGATTCGCCCCGTTTTCATGGGATTCACGAAGGGCGCCGTTCTTCTGGCCGTCCATCCACGTGGTGAGGGATTTCCGCGATCCGTTGGCGTAGCGCTCGACCCATTCTCCAGTCGGCTGCCCATCCGCGAAATCAGAGGTCGATTTCAGGCGGCCATTGGCATGCCATGTTCGGCTGATTCCGTGCTTCCGGTTGTTGGCATGGTTGGCTTCGCTTTGGGGAGAACCGGAGGCCGTCATCTCTTTCCAGGTGCCGACCTTCTTTCCGTTCTCATATTCTTCGACCGTCGCCAGCTTTCCGTTGGCGTGGCGGGTCTCCCAGGTGCCGATTCGGATGCTGTCCTTGTAGTTGGAACGGCTCTCGAGCGCTCCATTGGCGTAGTGGGTTTTCCATGTCCCTGCACGCTTGCCCTGCTCGTAGACTCTTTCCTGGGAGACGCTGCCGTTGGCATGCCAATCAGTCCATGAGCCGTTTTTCCTTCCCTGATTGTAGAGATGCACGGCCTTCTTTGCGCCGGTCGAATGGAATGTTTTCTGAGCGGCATTTTTCTTGCCGGCGGTGTAGTTCATCTCAGCGATCAAGCGGCCTTTCGCGTTCCAGGACCGAAAGGGTCCGTCTCGGAGATCATCCTTGTAGGAGACTTCGTAGTCCTTGTCTCCCGTGACGGTGTAGTGGAGGGCGTGGGTTTCCTTTCCGGAATCGAAGGTGGTCTCTGAGATGAGTCCGCCATCGCCGGTGAATTCCTTCCAGACTCCACTCCCCGCCTTCATCACAGAGGTGCCGAGAGCATTTCCAGTGATGGAATACTGCGTCCAGGTCTCGTCCTTGAGTCCGTTGGAATAGCTCCCAGTGAGGCGTTGCTTCCCATTGGGGTGCCAGTATTGCCAGTTCCCGTTCTGGTTTCCGGCAGTCCAGGCGCCCTTGGAGGCGACCTGACCGCTTTCGTACCAGGCGGTCCACTCGCCATCCATTTCACTGTTCTTGTATTGAACGAGGAGAGTGCGGCGTCCCTGCGTATCGAAATAGGTGCAGGAGCCGTTCACCGGATCATCACAGCTTGTGTTCACCGGCGTCGGAGTGGCGGTGGTGGCTGCGGTATTCTCGGCCACATCGCTGCATCCAGACAACGCCAGAACAGAGACCGTGAGAGCGAACCATCGTCGAATCATGACTTCCTCCAAGCACAAATCGGCGCAAGCGTAGCGCGGGGAATCCGAGTGTGCAACGACGACCTCTCCTCGAAACGTGATTTTTTCAGGGATGACTTGACGTTGCATTGATTTCGCGAACAGGATTCTTCGACGAAAGGGCTGAACAGAAGGGCGGATTCAATGGGATTTCGAGCGGGCTTGTTCCTTGTGTTTGTGGTGTTGGCGGCAGGGGTTGGCTGTCAATCAGGGGCGTCCAAAGACGAGGGGACGAAGCTTCCCGCATTTGTGCTCACGGATCAGAATGGGGCCGATTTTGGTTCCTCCGATCTTGAAGATGAGATCTGGGTCGCCAATTTTTTCTTCAGTCATTGCAAGACGATCTGTCCCCAGGTGCTGGGCGCCATGCGCGTGTTGATGGATCATGCGGAGCGGGAGGGATATCCGATTCGGCTGGTATCCATCACCGTGGACCCGGACAACGATGATCCGAAGACGCTGAAAATTCTCGCGGAGAAAATGAAGGCCGACCCGGCTCGTTGGCGTTTTCTCACGGGGAGTCCGGAGGCGCTTCGCGGGTTGATCGTGGGAGGGTTCAAGACCTTGATGGGAGAGCGCGAGGAGCTGGCCAACGGCATCATCGACATCGGTCATGGAGCGCGCCTGGTCCTGGTCGGCAAGGACAACCGCGTTCGGGCGCATTTTGAGGCCTCCGAAGAAGGCGTGGCAGAGCTCATCATTCGTCTGAAGCGGGAGCTCGATTAGCCCTCCAGCGGCCCCAGTCGGTAGCGGAGCGTAAGACAACCAGAGCCTTCTGGTTTGCAGTAATAGCTTTCGATCCGCACAAACACCACACGCCCTGCTTGAGCCTGACGGATGGCATAGGTTCGACCGATGGGGTCCAGCATGTGGGTGAAGAAGGAATAGGTGTACCACTTCCCGAATGCCGGATTGAGGACCTGATCTGCATCCCCCTCATCCATCTGCCAGACGACGGTCTCGGGCAATGTGGCCTCTTCCAGGGGAATGTCTCCCAGTCGAATGGCTCCGCCCGGGGCACGCACATGATGTCGTCGGCCGAGGAGATCCGCGGGGTCGAGTTCCGTCAGCTTTTTTCCGGTTGAAAACGAGAACCCGGTCCATTGATGCCGGCTCTTGACGTCGAGTGTCACCTGCCAGATCTCTCCGTCCAGATGAGCCGCTGCTTCCGTGATTTCGAATCCGGGTTTTTCTTCGGGCTTGATGGAGGAGGCGATCGCGAAGAGAACGCCGCACGCGATGATGAATCCGACGGCGGCAAAACCGATCAATTTCACGACCGGGGCTCTCTCGCCGTTCACGTCAGGAGATTCGGACAGGGAGGTGTCTTCGGGGGTGTCAGTCATGATCCGCTGAGCCCTGGTTGACCCCATCGCGGTTGACGACCATCCACCCCCAGACCTTCCATGTTGCGGTGAGAAGAACCACGTTCACCACGACGAAGGCGATGTAGTGGTACCACGCGCCGTCTCCTCGCATGAAACTCGCGAGGCTGCCCCAGTCGACCAGGATCAAGAGGATCAGCTGGGACCAGAATCCAGTGGCGATGAACTTGTCGGTGAGGTTCAACGTGAGCCTGGGCTAGAGCGTGATATCCGCTGCGGTCGCCTCGCCGGCCTTGACGGTGACCTTGGACTCACTCTCTCCGAGGAGCTCGTGCCACACCTTGACCGTGTAGTCGCCCGCGGGAACATCCGTGAGATCGTAGGAACCATCCGCGGCTGTGAGGACACCGTACGGATTGTCGAGGACCATCATGTGGGCCTCCATCCAGGGGTGCATGTCGCAGGAGATCTTGGTGTATCCGGCCTTCTTCAGCTTGACGCTCGCTTTTTTCGCTTTCGGGAGGGCCTTGTTGAAGACATTTCCTCCGGGAAGCTTCACGTTCACGTTGTGAGCGGTGGGATCCGAGTTGGTCGTGAGGAGCTGGGCCTTCTTGTGACCGATGCTCACGCGCGGAACGTACCGACAGCCGTTGTTGTCCACGGTCACGTCGGACGCGGTGTACGCCTTTCCTTTCTTGATCTTGGCAATGTAGACGATCGCGTTGGCCACTTTGCCCTCTGCAACGACGAGTGCTCCAGCCTTTCGCTCAGTGATGCCATCCGTGACGCAGTTCTCGTCCTTGTCGAGGCCTTTCTCCATCTTGTCCGCCACTTCCTTGGTGGTGGAAATCACACCCTTGATGGAGCCACCGTTGGCGACTTCTCCGCCTTCGTAGCCCTTCTTCTTCTTTTTCTTCTTCTTGGCTTTCTTGTCTTTCTTGCTGGCGCTCTTGGTGCTCTTGGCGTCGTCTCCTCCACTGCAGCCATACGCGGGCGTGAGGGCGAGTGCGGCGATGATCATGATCAGATGAAACTTCATGGATTCCTCTCCTGATGTGGGCGCTTCCAGCGTGCGTGACATCGAAACTCTCAAATGTCACGGTCGTCCATATCTCAACCACTTCATCAATGCAACTCAGATCCCGTGTCATGGATTCCCGCGAATGAATGGACCCGTCAGACATGGCATGACCTCCTCATCGGAATCGGTTGACATGCACCCCAGAGCGCGGGTACCAATCGTCACGCAACCGGGCACCTGCGGAGAGGTACATGGCGCGTGTCATTGTCATCGGCGGAGGCATCTCGGGGCTGGCAACAGCCCGGGAAATTCTCGATCTCGCCCCTGAATCCCAGATCCTCGTGCTGGAGAGTTCATCGCGCGTGGGCGGGTGCATTCAGAGCGAGGCAGTCGATGGATTTCTGATCGATGGAGGCGCGAATGGATTCCTGAATCGGGATCCTTCCACGCTCCACATCGCACGGCGTCTCGGCCTCGAAGACGAGGTCATCAGCGGCTGTGAAGCCATGCGGCGTCGCTACATCATGGCGCGAGGCTCCCTTCGTCGCTTTCCCGACAGTCCTGCCACTTTCGCCTCTTCGGATTTGTTGAGCATGAGCGCACGCGCTCGGATGCTGCTGGAACCGATGGTGCCCGCGGGACCCGCGGGAGTGGATGAAACCGTGCAGCACTTTGCCGATCGCCGCCTGGGCAAGGAGGCAGCCGATCTCCTCGTGGATCCCGTGCTCACGGGAATCTATGCCGGTGACCCCACGCGCTTGAGCGTACGGGCGACATTGCCTCGTCTCGCGGCTCTGGAAGATGAGAAACAAAGTCTCTTGATGGCATTCATACGGGCGCGGGGCACGTCAGGAAACGGGAATGGAGCGTCTCCCTCCGTGTTGGGAAATCGTCGCTATGTGGGGTTCCGAGGGGGATTGGGTCAACTTGTGGAGGCGCTGGCGGAGAGTCTGGGTTCCCGGGTTGTACGGGGAGCACCGGTCTCTCGAGTCGAGCGTGCGGGGAGACAGTGGCGGGTGATCACGGCGGGGACGGATGCACAGGAACGTATCGCGGATGTCGTGGTTTCCGCGGCGCCGGCCCCCGCAGCGAACGCGTATGCGGGCCATCTTCACCCCGCCCTCTCCCGTGCGTGCGAGAGCGTACCCTATGCGCCTGTCGCCACAGTGGCTCTCGGGCACCTGGAGGCGGATGTGCCGCATCCACTCCATGGATTTGGACACCTGATTCCGAGTCGAGAACAGCAGCGGGTGCTGGGTGTTCTCTGGTCCACGAGCATCTTCCCCGGGGAGAGGGCGCCATGTGGCAAGGTGTTGTTCAACGCCATTCTCGGGGGAATTCGCGACCCCGATATTTGTGAACTGGATGACGAATCGCTCATCTGGGAGGCGCGAAAGCATCTCCGTCAGGCTCTTGGGATTCAATCCAGTCCCGTTCTCGAGCGTGTGTTTCGGCATCGCGTTGGAATTCCCCAGTATGAGGTGGGCCATCTTCGTCGCGTCGCCCGCGCCGAGGCATCCCTTCTGGATTTGCCGGGGTTCTTTCTCACGGGCAATGCGTTTCGGGGAATCGGGGTCAACGCGTGTACGGCGGACGCGCATCGCACAGCGGAAGCGGCGTCGACCTATCTCCATGCTCTGGAAGATCTGCGCTCCCAGGATTCGCGCACAGCACGTCGAGCGATGCTCGCGAGTTGAATTAGAGCTCGCCCCGTTCTCGCATCGTTGTGATGAAGTGTTTCAGATACAGCAGCCCCCCAGTTCCGACACTCCCTGAGAGAATGGCGGCGAGGAGATGTTCCTGGCCTTGTACGGTTCCGTACATCCATGCGCTCCAGGCGGCAAAGACAAGGGCGCCGACAATGGCGGTGGTGATCAGGATGCGGTGTGCGACGGCCATCTTCATGAGCACCTCAATCGAATACGAGTTCCTGCATGTCCCGCCATCGCTCTTCCGAATAGGTTCGGAAGTTGTGCGTGCAGACGAAGCTGTCCCCGTGATGAAAGTTGATCTTGAATTTTCCGCCCCCGAATCCCTCGTCGATGAAGGCGTTGGGATCGGTGAGGAGATCCGGCACGGCATGAATCGGCCATCGTCCCAGACCTCGAAAACGCACCGTGTCGTGCCAGGGTTCCATGACAAAGAGAGTCGCCGTGCTTTCCGCCAGGGATTGGAGAAAGAATCGTTGGAGAGAGTCGTTGTCGGGTTCCTGGGTCCGGGCGACCTCGCGGAAAACGTACTCTTTGTAAAGCGGCCACAACCAGTCCATGTTCTCGCATCCCATGCTTCATGTGAACGTTTGACGATGTCTCTCGTTTGCCTTATTCCGATGGGGTCCGTCAAGGCGCGTTCCGCGTGGAGAGATGATGTCAGACCCCTATACACGATACCCCCGCCCGACTCTGTGGCTCCTCCGAGGTGGGGATGCGTTTGTGGGAGGCGAGGGGGGCGATACCGAACCTGCGTTTGAGATGCCAGTGGAGGCACTGTATCTCTCAAAGTCACCCGTCACGAACGAAGAATACGAGGTGTTTCGGCCCGATCATGAACGGAGTCCCCGTTCCCGCCAGGACCTTTCTCCGGCCGTCGGGGTCAGTTTTCATGATGCGGTGGGATACTGTGATTGGTATTCGGAGCGCACGGGAAAAGCGTTCCGGCTTCCGACAGAGGTGGAGTGGGAATATGCCTGTCGTGGAGACAAGGAGACTCCCTGGTTTTTTGGTCGCACTTCAGCAAAGGCGGACACGTTCATGTGGCATGCGGGCAATGCGCCGGCTGAATTGCCGGAGGTCGAGTCCCTGCGAGCGAACCCGTTTGGTTTGTACGAGATGCTTGGGACCGTATGGGAATGGACGGCGTCTTTGCATGTTCCGTATCCCGCGACCGAGGGAGATGGTCGGGATGATCGAAGCGCGGAAGGTCCTCGAGTGGTGCGTGGGGGTTCATTTCGACATTCGGCCGAAGAAATGCGTTGTGGAGTACGGAAGGGATTGGATCCAGAGACGGTGCAGGATGACCTCGGATTTCGAATCGCGCGGCTCCTCTGATGAATGAAAGGAAGGTGGTTTCATGAAGGGTTTGGATACGAACGAAGCGGGGTTGTCCCGGATACAGAGGATGGCGGGAAAACCGCAGGTCTGGCTCATCATCATCCTGGCAATAGCCAGTCTTGCCATTATCCGGCAGATGACGTTGAAATCAGTGGAAATGCCGCCCGTGTTGGGCTCGGTTCAGTCGTTTACGCTGGAGAATCAGCGAGGCGAGGTGTTTGGGAGTGAGCAGCTCCTGGGGGGGATCTGGTTCGGAAGTGTCGTGTGCACGGCGTGCAATTCGATGGATCCGGCGATGTTGAAACGCTTGTCGGAAGTCCAGCATCGTTCGCGCGGGCTGGGCAATGAGTTCCATCTGGTGTCTCTCAGTCTCGATCCTGAAAAGGATACGACGGATGCGCTGTACCAGATGGCTCGAAGCTCGGGTGCCAGCACCCGCGCCTGGATGTTCCTCCGAGGAGCGGAGAAGTCGTTGTACGCGGTGATCGTGGATTTGTATGGAGCGCAGTCAGGGAGCGATCCGGCATCCCCTCTCCAGGGTTCGCTCGCCCCGGACCATCCGCACATGATGGTGCTTGTGGATCAAATCGGTCAGGTTCGGGGTCGGTATGACCTCCGGCAGATGGAGGAGGTGGATCGGATGATGGTGCATGCCGGTCTGATCGCGAACACTCCCTCCCAGAACTCCCCCGCTGCTCCTTGATGCTCGATTTTCAGGCATGAAAAAACCGGAGAGCGAACTCCCCGGTTTTCAATGGATTCGCCCGCCATGTTGAACTAGGCGGCGATCTCCGAATTCAACGTCAACGCCGCTTCTGCGGGATTCCATGTCTGGCTTGTGACCAGCACATTGGTGGTTCCGCGTCGCAGGACATGCTCCGTGACAGAACCCATCTCGGGGTTCTCCGTGGGAGCATCGAGTCCGTGTCGGCCCATCGCGATGGCGAACGCATCGAGACTGGCAGCGAAGTCGGCGATGGCAACACCGGAGGGCTTGTTGCTCTCGACCAGGCTTCCGGTCACGGTCAGTCCTTCTGCCGCGACGATTTCTTCCGCCAGGCTCAGATGGGCTTGAACCAGCGCACTGGATTCGTCGTTTTCCTGCACAGTGGCCAGGATGTGAACCGGTCGACTGGCGGCCTTGGCGAGCGCCATGCCGGACTGGAGTGCTCCCCAGCTGTATTCAGAGCCATCCAGTGCGATTGCCACGGGAGTTTCGCCCGCGAGCACCATGGTCTCCTCATCCCGAACCACGAGGGTGTCGAGGGTCGTCCGCCGGAGAACACGCTCACAGACGGAACCGATCTCGCTGTCTCGCACGGCGCCTTGTCCCAGCGCTCCGAGAATCAGGAGGTCATATCCGGTGTCGCGGAGATCGTCGACCAGGGGTTCGAATGTTCGCCCGTCGAAAATCTTTCGGGTGAAATCGATGCCGAGCTCGTGGCTCATCT
>CAVOCR010000011.1:0-12121 GCA_963694245.1 Myxococcota bacterium | reverse complement strand
ACCATCTGCACGAGAACGTCCTCGGGGCCCAGTTCAAATCCGGCAATCGTCGCCGTGCCGCCAAAAGCGAGTGTACGGGCGGTCTCCGCATCGAGGCTCTTGAGAGCCGGGGCGAGCGTCTTCATCTCCCGCCCCAGACGCGGTCCAAGGCGCGGAAGATTCGGTTTGATGTTCACGGTCGCGAGCTGGGTGGGGTCGTCCACGACCTCCAGCTCCCGGACGTTCAATTCATCCAGAATGATCTCCCGACTCGCCTCCAGCCAGGCCCGCTCCCGGGCATCCGTCGTTCCGACGCGGATCGTTGCCAGCGGCTGGCGATTCCGAATCCGGCTGCTCGCCCGGAGCTCACGGCCCAGCTCCGAGATGGTGCGAGCGAGATCCATCCGGCCCTCGATGGCGGCCTCCTCCTCCGTCAGTTCACGACACGGCGCGAACTCTCGAAGATGGACAGAGTCACAGGCCTGAGTGTCCTTTGTGACCCGAAGCATCTGATAGACGTGCTCGGCGAGAAAGGGCGTGAACGGAGCCATCAATTCGGCGAATTCCAACAAGACGGTGTAGAGGGTCGCGTAGGCGTGGGCCTTGTCGACATCGTCTTCCGCCTTCCAGAATCGACGGCGGGAACGCCGAATGTACCAGTTGGTGAGGTCATCGATGAAGCCCAGAAGCGGGGGCACGACCCGCGACAGTTCGTAGGCCTCCATCTCCACCTTCACCTGCATTTTCAAACGCTCGAGCTTGGCCCTGATCCAGATGTCCAGTTCATGGGTGGTCTCCGTCGTCGCGGCTTCCTCGGCATCCCATCCATCCACATGGGCGTAGGTCACAAGGAACGAAACACTGTTCCACCAGGGCAGGAGGACCCGTCGGACCATGTCGCGTACACCCGACTCACTGAATCGCAACTCCTCCCCACGGACTGCGGGGGACTGCAGCATGTAGATCCGTACCGCATCCGCGCCAATCCGTCCGATCAGGTCCATCGGATCCGGATAGTTCTTCAGACGCTTGGACATCTTCAGTCCGTCTTCGGCGAGAACCATCCCATTCACGATCACGTTCTTGAACGCGGGCTTGTCGAAGAGGGCCGTGGACAGAACCATCAGGGTATAGAACCAGCCGCGCGTCTGATCGATCCCCTCGGCGATGAAGTCTGCCGGGAAACCCGCCTCGAAGCGCTCCTTGTTCTCGAAGGGGTAATGCGCCTGGCCATAGGGCATCGAACCGGACTCAAACCAGCAATCGAGGACCTCTGGGATCCGCGTGAGGACGCCACGACCTGTCGGCGATGGGATCACGATCTCGTCGACGATGTGCTTGTGGAGATCGTCGACCTTCTGTCCCGAGAGTTCTTCGAGCTCTGCGCGACTTCCCACACAAATCGTCTCGCCCGTTTCCTCGTTCCGCCAAATCGGCAGGGGATTCCCCCAGAAACGGTTCCGGGAGATGTTCCAGTCGCGTGCGTTGGCCAGCCATTTTCCGAAACGGCCGTCCCGAAGATGGCCCGGGACCCATTGAATCTCCTGATTGTGCGCGACCAGGCGATCCTTGAGCTGCTCCACGCCCACGTACCACGCGGGAATCGACTTGTAGATCAGCGGGGTGTCGGAGCGGTAGCAGAACGGATAGCTGTGCACATAGGTCTCGTGACGAAAAATCCGTCCCCTGCTCTTCAATTCCTGAATGATGGACTTGTCCGCTTCCTTGACCTGCTGCCCGGCCCAGGGGGCCACGACATCGGTGAAGCACCCTTCCGAATCCACGGGATCGACCAGCTCGATGCCAGCCTCCTTGCAGACCGCGTGATCGTCCTCCCCAAACGCGGGAGCCGTGTGCACGATCCCCGTCCCGGTCTCCGCGGTCACGAAGTCGCCCCCAATGATGCGAAACGCCCCCTCCTCCTTCCGTTCGCTGAAGAAAGGGAAGAGAGGCTCATAGCCCGTCCCGATCAACGCGCTGCCTTTCAGGGTGCTGACCGGGGTGATTCCCTCTCCGCCAGGCCAGTGCGCTTCGACACGCTCGGCATGGAGCACGATGCGCTCCACTCCCGATTCGGTCTCCGCATCCACCACCGCGTACTCCGCGTCAGGATGAACGGTCAGCGCAAGATTGGACGGAAGCGTCCATGGAGTGGTCGTCCAGGCGAGCGCAGTCATGCCATTGTCGAGCAGGAACCGCACCGTGATCGACGGATCCTGGACCTCCCGATAGTTCAGGTTCGCCTCGAAATTGCTCAGCGGCGCACCGACCCGCCACGAATAGGGAACCACCCGGAACCCCTCGTAGATCAGCCCCTGATCCCAGAGGTTGCGGAACACGCCCCAGACGCTCTCCATGAAGGGGAGATCCATCGTCTTGTATTCATCGCTGAAATCGACCCAGCGGCCCATCCGTTCCACCACGGTACGCCACTCCGAGGTATAGCGGAGCACGATGGAGCGACACGCCTCGTTGAACCTGGCGACCCCATACTCTTCGATGTCCTGGCGCCCCCGGAGTCCAAGAGTCTTCTCCATCTCGAACTCAACAGGGAGCCCATGGCAGTCCCAGCCAAACCGCCGCTCGACCCGATGTCCGCGCATCGTCCAGTAGCGCGGGACAACGTCCTTGATCGTGCCCGCGAGCAAATGCCCGTAATGCGGGAGACCCGTCGCAAAGGGCGGCCCGTCGTAGAAGCTGAAGCTGCGATCGACAGACTTCTCCTCGACGCTTCGCTCAAAAATCCGGCCTTCACGCCACGTGGTGAGGATCTCCTCCTCCATCGCAGCGAACTCGATCTTGCTTCCATGACGCGGGAACTTCATGCGCCGGAGTGTAGTGAACCCAGGTCGGAATGCAAACCATCCGCTCGGAACCGCGACGACATGAAACGCTTCTGCTATCATCCCCCGAGCACATTGAGGGGAGACCGTGGACGACGTCACACGCACACATACAGTTACCCAGATGGCCAGCGGAGCAGCGCCCCGCAAAGTGCTCTGCCTCTCCATCGTTCATCATGTCGACCCCGCCTACCTCGGACGCCGCGCCCCTCTCAAATCGGGGGCTCCTCTTGCGCTGGGACGGGATTGCCCCCTCTTCGGAGCCACCTCCCTCGGGGACTCCCGGATCTCGAGAGAGCACGCCCTCGTCCAGATCTCAAACGCTGGGAAAATCACCATCGAGGATCGCGGTTCCCGAAATGGCACCTGGGTCAATGAGAAACGGACGGAGAATGAAACACTCCAGCATGGAGACGTGTTTCGCCTGGGCTCGACCCTTTTTCTCGTCCATGAGAGCGAAGCCTCCCCCCCTCCTCTTCAGGACAAGGCGCTGATCGGAATCAGCGCGAGCATCCGCCACATGCTCGACGAGATTCAAAAAGTGGCCGCACATCGGACTACGGTCCTGATCCTGGGCGAGACAGGGACAGGAAAAGAGGTCGTGGCGCGGCTTCTACACGCGAGCAGCAAGCGAAACGCAGGCAGTTTCCATGCAGTGAACTGCGGTGGAATGTCGGACACGCTGCTGCAAAGCGAACTGTTTGGACACGTCCGAGGCGCGTTCTCTGGCGCCGATCGGGACCGGGTGGGACTTCTGGAATCCGCGAGCGGTGGAACCCTCTTTCTCGATGAGATTGGAGACGCCTCCCCAGCCCTGCAGGTCGCCCTTCTCCGCGCCCTTCAAGACGGTGAAATACGGCGGATTGGCAGCAATCGAACCATTCAGGTGGATACGCGGGTCCTGGCGGCGACACACCAGGATGTGGATCAGCTGGTTCAATCCGGTGGTTTTCGGGAAGATCTGCTCGCGCGCCTCTCAGGATGGGTCATCCAGGTCCCTCCCCTGCGGGATCGCCCCGAGGACATTCCTCTCCTCACTCAGCACTTCCTCTCCGAGCATGTCCAGCCGGCACCAGCGCTGCACCACCGTGTCTCGTTCGCCCTGGTCCGGTACCGCTGGCCCCGAAACGTCCGGGAACTGGAGACCGTCGTCGAACGCGCATGGATTGAATCCGATGGGGAAGAAGTCATCAGCCTGACCCCCGCTCTGTCTGAACTCCTGACGCGAACGGTGGACGACACTCCGACCTCTCCCGGAATGTCGAAAGAGAGCAACCCCAAACGATTTCGAAACAAGCAGGCCCTCGAAGAACTGCTCACCCGACACGGCGGGAACGTGCGGAACGTGGCGCAGGAAGCGGGCGTCGCCCGAAACACCCTGTATCGGTGGTTTCAGAGCTTCGACATCGATCCCGAAGCCTGGCGGCAATGACGCCCTCGACTCCCCGCCTTGTCCGAGCTCTAGACTTCAAAAAACTCGGAGAACATGGTGGCCTCGAATCCCACCACGAGGGTCTTTCCAACCCGAATCGTCGGAGCCCGCAGATTGCCCGTGGGTCCTAGAATGACCGCCAGCATGTCCTCGTCCATTCCCGAAATCGCCTCTCCCGTGAACGTCGCGGTCTTGCCTCTTTTGGCAGCGCGGACTTCTTCGATCCCTTCGAGCACCTCATGGACCTTGTCACGAGGGTACTTGACCCGAGTGGCCAGGGTGAATTCCGGCTGCTGAACGCTGGTGTGCGCAAGAAACTCCTGCGCTCGGGTACACGACGTTCAGCCCTTGCGATGCAGATACCAGTCAATGCTCGTGGTCATGGCTTCCTCCTTCAGTTCAAATCAATGGCGGGTACTTGTCTTCATGCGGCGCTTGCGGATCCGCTCGCGCGCCTTTTCCAGGCTGGCCTTCAGCGCCTTCCGATTCACGCCCAGCTGATCGAAAATCCGCGCCTCCTGAGCGTCCGTGAAGATACGGAAATGCGCATCGGCGTCCAGGCGACCGCTCGTGAGATACTTGAAGGCCCGAAGAGGAGTCTCCAGCGAATCCTCCGGGATCAAGGACCGAACCTCCCAGAACATGCCGTCAATCGACCGGTTGTTTGCATACCAGTAGCGCGCCAATCGAAGATAGGCGGCAAACTCCTTGCTGAGCTGGGATTCGTAGGCCAGCAGGGAGTCATCGGACTTCTGCTCGAAGGCGCGCAGGAGGGCGACATGGGCGTTGCAGGCCCCGCGAATCGCGAAGTCGACTCCACCCGACAGAATGGGGTCGGTGAAGCACGCAGCATCCCCGACCATCATCCAGCCCGGCCCCACAAATCGCCCATGGCTATACGACCAGTCCTTGGCATGACGAAACGGCTTCCCCCGCGAGCCCTCTTCCAGGACGGGGTCTCGCCCATCATAGGGAACCCTGGAGCGCTGCACGATGCTCTTGAAACGCTCGGGAGTGAGCTTCTGCTTGTCTCCCGTCACCACCCCGATGCTTGTCCGCTCTTCACTGATCGGAATCCACCACACCCATCCCTCGGGGACCGTGACCACCAGCTGAACGTTCCGATCCAGCGGAGCTTCCACTCCGCCCAGACCATCAAAATAGGCGTAGGTCGCGGTCGCCTGCAGATCCTCGATGTTCTCGGTCAGTTCGAAAGACCGCCCCAGAAAACACCGTTGACCCGTCGCATCCACGACGAAATCCGCGGTCAGGACCTCCTTCTCGCCATCCGGTCCCTCGACTTCCAGTCCAACGACCCGCTCCCCTTCCAGGATCGGGCGGAGAGCGCTCGTCTCCAGTCGAACCTCCACCCCGCGTTCTGCCGCCTCTTCCAACAAGACGCGATCAAACGTCGCCCTGTCCACCTGCCAGGAGTGATCGAAGTCGCCCGCGAGAAGCTCCTCCTTCGAAAGCGACTCCCAGTTTCCATCGAGACGGTCATCAAAGAGAACGGACCATTGCTCCCGAGACTCTCCCCAGAGATAGAGCGCTCCGAATTTCTTGGCAAATCCGAACTGTTCGAACTTCTTCCGGAGGTCGAGGTGAAAGTCGAGAAGCTCAAACGCAGCGGGCTGGAGCGCCTCGCCCACGTGATGTCGGGGAAATCGGGTCTTCTCGACGAGGACAACGTCGACGCCCTCCTTGGCCAGGAGCGCTCCCAGGGTGGACCCGGCTGGGCCTCCTCCTGCGATGACGACGCGCATCGTGCTCACCTGAACCCTCCTCCGATTGGTCATTCCTGAGAATGGAACGCGATCCTACCCCAGCGCATTCCCGAGGTCCACGCGCTCAAGGACAGCTGCAGACACCATTGCAATCGCCGAGGGAGAGTTCCACGCAGTCGTCGTCCCAGACCGTCGTGCAGCAGGAATCATCGACCGCGCACACACAGGACTCACAATCCGGCTGATCGCATCCGGGTTGAAGCGAAGGCACACAACATCGATGGCCTTCGGGGATCTTTCCCTTGAATGGGCAGGTACAGGCCGGATTGCACTGCGTCAATGCGGTCAACACGCATCCAGCCCCCCACATCCCATCGCAGCATTCCGATTGGATGGAGCACACACAGGACTCACACCCGGGCTCTTCGCATCCTGGGTCCAGCTTTCCAGAGCAGCAGTCTGTATCCGCGATGCATCCGCACTCCGTCTGACAGACATCGGTCGCCTTCTGCACGCAGAGGATGTCCCACGCAGTCTCACAACAGAACGAGTCCAGGGAACAGACACACGATTCGCACTCCGGCTTCTGACAGCCCAGCGTGGGAGTCTCCTGGCAACAGGGATCGCATTCCAGACAGTCGGCAGCGCACGCATCCTGGGTCTGCGCCACGCAGGCATCGTCCCAGGTGATCGTACAGCAGGCCTCGTCGAGGGCGCACACGCAGGACTCACAGCCAGGACTCATGCATCCTGGCTCGGGATGCGGCTGGCAACAGGTCGGCTTCACTCCGCACGGGCAACTGTCCTCACAAAGTCCGCTCGCGAGCCCCGTGCAGACCACATCGAAGGAGGCCTCACAGCAGAAGGAATCCAACGCACAGACACACTCCTCGCAGGCTGCCTCCGAACATCCGGGGCCTGGATCTGGACTGCAGCAATCGCTCTGCTCCTCGCACTCACAGGTGTCCACACATTCCGACGCCGCCAGGGCCACGCATTCCGCATCCCAGGGGCCCGTGCAACATTCGAGGTCCAATTGGCAGACGCAGCTTTGGCAGTCCGTGGCCTCGCAGCCGGGACTCCCGTTGTCGTAGCAACAATCGCCCGGACATCCCCCGCAATCCTCCGCGCAGAGCACGCAGCTCTCATCAAAACCACAGACGCCGTCACCGCAGACGCTGCACTCTGGACAGGCACCCGCGCATTCGTCATTGACGAGCGCCACGCATTCCTCATCCCAGACGGTCTGACAACACGCGCCATCGTATCCGCAGACACACCCCTGGCAGGCGGCATCGAAACATCCCGGATAGGGATGAAGGGCACAGCAGAACCCCACGCACCCGCCACAATCGAGCGGACAGTCGATGCAGGACTCGCCGTCTTCACAGGTGCCGTTCCCACAAAAGACGCACTCCGCGCAGGGAGCAGCGCACTCCTTGAGGCCCTTCTCCACACAGATTTCATCCCATTGGACAGCGCAGCAATAGGCGTCCACGTCGCACACACAGTCCTGACACGCGGGATTGGAGCACCCGGGATCCGGGGACTCTTCGCAGCAGCTGCTGCCCTCTCCGTCATCCGCACACGCACACGACTCCGCGCAGAGACCCTCCGCCGCATCCATGCATTCCGTGCCCCACCCCTCCGCACAACATTCAGGGTTTCCGGCACAGACACATGTGGCGCAACTCTCCTCCGAGCACCCGGGCACGATCGAGGTCGCGCAACACTCCCCAGGCGCATCCGGGCATTCGAGATCACACTGGGTTTCCGCAGTGGAAACACAGAGGAGATCCCAGGCCACAGCGCAGCAAAAGGGATCGTAATGACAGGTGCAGATTTGAACGAGCCAGTCGTTCGGGCACCCCGGAGACGAATGAGGCTCGCAACAATGATCCGGAGGACAGCTCGAGACTCCACCGAGGCAATCGTATCCAACGCAGGAGGTCCCCTCCGTGCATGGATTCCCGTCCTCACACTCTCCAGTGGCCGGAACCGCGACGCACGTCGAGGTGAGAGGATCACAGAACGTCTCAGAACAGGGATTGGCGGAGTTTTCACAGGAAGCATCCTCCACACAGGGACACGGCTCCCCAATGCACTCCCCCGCAGCGCAGATCTCACTTCCATTGCAGTCCAGACCGTCCTGACAGGGAGTCCCCTCCAGCGGGAGATGAAAGCAGCCTGTCTCGGGATCACAGCCATCCAGCGTGCACGGGTTCCCGTCTTCCACGGCACAGGGCGGCTCAATCTCCCGAGTACATCCGATCTCCGGATCGCAATAATCGGTGGTGCAGGCGTCCCCGTCATCACACACGCGGAGTCCTCCCCCCTCACACGCCCCCGCGACACAGGTCGCGGGGAGTAGACAGGCATCCGGAGCGTCCAGCGCACAGTCCTCGTCCTCGGTGCAGGGACATCCCGCCTCCGGAACCTGTCCTGCACAGAGACCCTCGGCACAGGCATCCCCCTGAGTGCAGGGATCGCCATCATCACAGGGACCACTGGCAGGGGGGAACGCGCAATCCGTCCCCGTGCAGAGATCCTCCGTACAGGGGTTGCCATCCTCGCATTCGAAGGCCGTCCCCCCGATGCACGCGCCGTTCACGCAAAACGTTCCCAGCGTGCAGGGATCCCCATCACTGCACGCGGTCGCATTGGCAACCAGCAGCGCCACGCATCGACAGAGCTTCACATCACAGACCGCTTCCTGACAGGCGTCGAGGTCGGCGGCCAATCCATCGCAGGCGCCCTCTGCCTGACATGCGCAATCAAACCCGCCACCCTCGGAAAACTCACCCCCCTCGACCCCGGGGATTCCGGACGGCGCGCCCGTCACTTCCAGGCCCGGAGAAACGGGGTCATGGCAACCGGAAAGAAGAGCTCCGATGACCAGCAGACACCGCAATGAAAACGTTCGACTCATGAAAAGAGCATGACATCCCACGTTCCGAGGGTCCACTCCTTCACCCATCGACCGCAAAGCGTCCTTGAGGCATCCTCCCTCAGTGGCATGCTCCCGACGGAGTCGCCATCCACGCGGGAGATGTCTGCCAATGTTCGCTCGACTCGCTCTATTCGTCCTCCACCACCGACTCCTGGTCGCGCTCGTCCTTGCGGGCCTGTTTGGGAGCGCGCTCATTGGCGCCTCACAGCTGACCCCCGACTTCTCACTCACTTCGTTTTTCGGCGGGAACGACCCCGATCGGGAATACTTCGAGCATTTCCGTGAAAAGTGGGGCCCTGACGACGCCATCCTCCTCGTACTCGTCGTCCCCGAAGACGGCACTGTGCTCACGCGGAGCCGGCTGCAGCGGATCGATGTGGTGGCCCGCGAATTGGCCACAAGGCGTTCCGTCCACGCGGTTCGAGCGCTGACCAACGTGGCGCGGGTTCGCGGGGACGAGGGGAGCATCGACACGACCCCGATCCTCAAGACCCTCCCGAGCGCCCGGGATGAAACGGACCCGTCCTGGGAGGCCTGGCGAAAGGATCTCCGCACCAACCCACTCCTCACCCCGCTCTTCCTCTCCGAAGACGGGTCCATGGCGGCAATGATCGTCGAACTCAGCGAGTCGACAGACAACGTGGAGGCCATCGAGCCGATGGTCCGGGAAGTCCGCGAGGTGCTCGACCATCACAACGAATCGCTGGTGGGGGATCTCCACTTTCAGCCCGGAGGCATTCCCACCGTCCGCGCCGAATTCTTTCACCTCTTCTTCCAGGACTGGACCCTCTTCGGGACCCTCTCCTTCTTTCTCATCAACTTCTGCCTCATCGTCATCTTCCGAAATGTGCATGGGGTGATCGCTCCGTTCATCGCCTGCATCATCCCCGTCACCATGGTCTTCGGAATCATGGGGTGGGTCGGAGAAAACATCGGCCTGGTGAACCAGGCCTACATGAGCGTTCTGCCCGCGATCGCTGTCGCCGATGCGATCCATCTGATCAGTCGATTCCATGAAGAAGCGCGCCGTCTCTCCCCAGGAGACGAACCGATGCGTCAAGAGTTGCGATGGGAGGCCATCCAGGCCGCTCTGGAACGAATCGGCGTGGCCTGTCTGCTGACCAGTCTCACGACAGGTATCGGATTCCTCTCCCTCGGGGTGGCGGAGATGCCCGTCCTCAAGAATTTTGGTTTGTTCGCGGCAATCGGAATCTTCTTCGCCTACGGGACCGTCCTCTTCGTCATTCCCCTCTGCCTCTCCTTGACCCGGGGCCCTGCACCGGGAGCGCACAGTTCCAGCCGCTGGCTCGACACCACATTGATCGCCTGCGCCAACTTCTCGCTCCGTCGTCCGAAGACCATTCTGCTCATGACGGGCGTCCTGATCGGGACATGTGCCTACTGGAGTCAGCACGTCATCCTCGACAATCGGCTCACATCCCTCCTCGAGGAAAGTCACCCGATCACAATCACCAACCAGCATATCGACCAGACCATGGGGGGACTGCTCACCCTTCATGTCGATCTGCGGGATCCCCGCCCCGAGGAGAATCCGCCGGGGAAGACCGGCGAGGAAACGGGCGGAAGTGTTCAGGACGCGGATTCTGATGAAGGACTCGAAATCGACCTCGACGAAGAGGAATCCCTCGAAATCGTTCTCGACGAGTCCGAGGACACTATCGCCGACTCTCAACCGCTCCCCCCGCCCCCGAGGGGACAGCCGCTTCTGAACCAGCCTGAAGTGCTTCAGGCCATCGAGCGGGTCGATCAACGCCTCCGAAAGCTCGAGCACGTCAACTGGGTCGGGAGTCCCGCCACCTATGCCGCCACCGTCAATGAAATGTTCACGGGAATCCGCGAGGTCCCCGATTCCTCGTCTGCCATCGCGAAGAGCTATGATCTCCTGGCAGGAGACGGGGAAATCGCCCTCCTGATGGCGCCCGACGCCCGCCCGGGGGCGCCCCGTCAAGGACGCATCATCATCCGGACACCCGACGGCGGAGGGGTCGCCTACGCGAAGCTCGCGAAGCAAACTCGGGAGATCCTGGATGAGGAGTTGAAGGGAGTCCCCGTGGAAGCCCATCTCTCCGGAACCGGTCACATCGCCTATCGGGGGATCAACAACATCACGCGGGATCTCCGCAACAGCATCCTGCTGGCGTTCTTCGTGATCACGCTGATGATCGCGCTCCTCTTCAGAAACATCCGAATCGGTCTGATCTGCCTCCTCCCCAACGGCCTCCCGCTGCTCATCGGGTATGCATTGATGGGCTTCATGGGGTGGACCCTGGAGCCAAGCCCCGCCCTGGTGTTCACGGTCGCTCTCGGCATCGCCGTCGACGACACCCTCCACCTCATGATCCGAACCCGCGAAGAGCTCCAGAAAGGATTCTCGCTCGAGGATGCGGTACGCACCTCGGTACAACATTGCGGACGTGCGATCGCCATCACGACCGTGATTCTCGTCGGGGCGTTCGGCATCACCGGTTTCAGTTCATTTTTGCAGATGCAGGTCATGGGCCTGCTGGGAGGCACGGTCATTTTCGCCGCGTTCTTCTGCGATCTCTTCGTGCTTCCGGCGCTCCTCGCGCTCTTCGGCGACGACGGGAGATGGGGTCGGCCACACGCGACAGAGAACGCCTAGTAGAGCATCCCGTAGATCACGACGCCCGTCACCGACACGTACAGCCACAATGGAAGCGTCACGCGGGCAAGCTTGCGATGCTTGTCCACATCCATCGTCCATCCTCGGAACAAGGTGATCAATGCGAGTGGAATGATGGCTGTAGCGAGAAGAATGTGGCTGATGAGAATGAAGAAATAGAGTTCCGTGAACTCGCCTTCATAGGCCTTCGGACCCGCCTTGAACCAATGGTAGATGACATAGCTGATCAGAAAGAGAAGGGACGAGGCAAACGCCAGAAGCATCGTATTCCGATGCCAGTCGATCCGACGCTGACGAATGAACACGAACGCCACGACCAACAACACGGTGGTGAGGCCATTCAGGCTCGCATTCACAAGTGGAAGGCTCGAGACATCAAGAGCGCCTTCCGTCCCCCCCGGACGCGGTCCGAGGATGAGAAAGGCGATCGCAGCGGTCACAAGAACCGACACGATGTAGATGATGCGGAGCCAGAATCCTTCACGTTCCTGAGCAGTATTTGTCATGATTCGCTTATGCCACTGGTCT